>NZ_JBPXMB010000014.1:0-251026 GCF_051918945.1 Streptosporangium sp. LJ11 | reverse complement strand
GGTCCTGCGGGTCCCTCGGGTCCGGGTGCGCCGTCGGCGCCTGCCGGTCCTGCCGGTCCCTCAGGTCCTGCGGGTCCTTCAGGTCCGGGTGCGCCGTCGGCGCCTGCCGGTCCAGCGGGTCCCTCAGGTCCAGTCGGCCCTTCCGGTCCGGGTGCGCCGTCGGCCCCGTCTGCGCCTGCGGGACCTCGGGGGCCCGTCAGGCCCCTGGGGCCTGCGGGACCAGCTGGGCCCTGAATCCCGTCAGGGATCCGGCAAAGGAAGATGGGCAGACCCAGCCACCTGCACAGCGGGATGTAAACCGCATCGCTCGCGGTCGGCTGCAACCCGCCATGGATGATCGTTCCGGTGGCTACGGCGTCCCTGCTGCGGATCACGGTGGGCAGGGCGACGAAGTTCGTGCAAATGCTGGAGAGCACCACGGGGCAGGGGTCACCCTGCACGATTCCAGTGGGTTGGATTCCGTTGTGACGAGCCAGCGCCGAAATCTGAAGTTGCGAATCGGCTGAAACTGGGACAGGGGAGTGCAAAAGAAGGACGGCCCCGGCGAGCGCGCCGCCCGCAAGGGTCCGTTTCATGAAAGTAGACACGTGCGTTGTCTCTCCCCTCCTATTGAGAGAAAACGCTGTGCGGCCATTCTTGGAGTGTCCGGGGGATAGGCAGGAGAAGTGTGGTTCGAATCCAGAATGGAAGCTTGATGGAGGGTGCGCGTTTCTTTGCGTTCCGCAGATTTGGGTCTCTTTATAAGAGATTAATGGTACTCTTGTCCTGATTAGTCGGATAAGCGAACCACGGTGAGATAAAGGGTAAATTACGCTAAGGAATTGTTTCGCGCTAAAGTTCCGTGGCCGGATCCGGTGCCCTGGTTCGGTGCCCGGTTCCATGCGGGCTCACCTGGCCGGACGGTGCTGTCGAGGCGCGGAAGGCCCGCCGGTAGGCGGAGGGGGAGGTGCGCATCGCCCGGGTGAAGTGGTGGCGGAAGGTGGCCGCGCTGTCGAAGCCCACCGCGGACGCGATCTCCTCCACCGAGACGGAGGTGGACTCCAGCATCGCCAGGCTGGCCGTGACCCGCTGGGAGATCACCCACCGCAGCGGGCTCGTTCCGGTCTGCCGCCCGAAGTGCCTGATGAACGTACGCCGGGACATGTGCGCGGCCTCGGCGAGGGCGGCGATCGTGATGGGTTCGGCGAGGTGCTCCAGCGCCCAGGTCATCGCGGCCGCCATGGCGACGCCGTCCTCCACCGGGGTGACCGCGGCCTGGATGAACTGAGCCTGCCCCCCATCCCGGTGCGGGGGGATGACGAGTCTTCGCGCGACCTCGTTGGCCACGCCCGGCCCGTAGTCCTTGCGCACCAGATGGATCAGCAGGTCCAGCCCCGCCGCGCTGCCCGCGCTGGTCAGCACGTCCGCGCCGTCCACGTAGAGCACGTCCGGATCGACTTTGACCCGCGGGAACCTCCGCTGGAGCAGGTCCGCGTACCTCCAGTGGGTCGTCGCCTCCCTGCCGTCCAGCAGTCCCGCGGAGGCCAGCGCGAACGCTCCCGAGCAGATGGACACGATCCGTGACCCTCGGTCGCGGGCCCTCCGCAGTGCCGCGACCACCTCGTGAGGGACCTCGCCGCGGACGTCCGCCACCCCGGGCACGATCACCGTGTCCGCGGACGCCAGCACGTCGAGGCCGTGCTCCACCCGCATCGTGAACCCGCCCGTGACCCGCAGGTCGGTGCTGCTCTCGGCACAGACCGACAACTCGTACCAGGGGATCTCCAACTCGGGGCGGGCGATGCCGAAGATCTCGACCACGCAGCCCAGCTCGAAGGGAGACATGCCGTCGAAGGCGAGCACGGAGACGGTGCGGCGCGTGACGCGGGGCACCGGCGACGGGACGAACATGGCGAGATATTAGCGATAAGCGGCATTCGTGCCACTGTCGGCACTGGCATCGCGACCGGCACCATGCCCGGCCCGGACATCATGGCGGCACCGTCGCCCCACCGCGGTCCTCGCTCCACCGCGGCCCCCGCCCTCTTACCCGAAAGGTCGCACATGTCTGTCAACGCTTGTTTCTTCTCCGCCGTCACCGCGACACCCGCAGCGGGGAACGCCGACGCGCTGGCGCACTTCGCCGCCAGGCTGGCGTTCGAGACCGACGTGTCCGACGTCGCCGCCGACCTGGCCGCCGGGGTCGGCGACATCGTCGTCGTCGACTCCCGGAGTCAGGAGAGCTGGGATCAGGGCCACGTCCAGGGAGCCGTCCACCTGCCCACCGCGCTGATCGCCGCCCGCGCCCGCTCGGTCGTCCCCGCGGGGATGACCGTGGTGACCTACTGCTGGGGGCCGGGGTGCAACGGCGCCACCCGCGCCGCGCTGGAGTTCGCCGGACTCGGTTACCCGGTCAAGGAGATGCTCGGCGGCTTCGAGTACTGGGCCAGGGAGGGCTTCCCCGTCGAGACCGCCGCGGGGGTGTCCCGCCGCCCCGTCGACACCCTGACCGCGCCGGCCTCCGGCATCGCCTGCGCCTGCTGACGTCACTCCGCCAGGCGGCGGGCGTACGCGGTGGGGACATGCCGATCACGGCGGTGAAGTCGCGGGTGAAGTGGGACTGGTCGCTGTAACCGAGGTCGGCGGCCAGCCGCGACCGGTCGGTGGCCCCCCCGTCACGACGGGATGGGGATGTGGACCCTCGGCAGGCCCTGGGGCTCCTTGCCCGGGTACTCGCCACCCAGCATGGTGGCCACGGTGTAGAGGTGCCAGGCCTGGTTGGGCTTCTTCAGGACGGGCTCGGCGAACAGCTTGCGTACCTCGTCGGGCCTGACGATGGGCGCCAGCAGGTCCAGGCGGCCGAGGACGTGGTCGCGCATCAGGCCGGTCAGCTCCACGCCGGGACTGGTTCGCCAGTTCCAGCCACCGCCACCGGTCTTCGGCGCGGTCAGTACCTGCGGCCTGCGCTGCCAGGGGTAGTAGCGCCTCCCGACGCTGAACCGCCACGGCTTGCCCTCGACCGGGATGTCCCTGAGCGAAGGGGCCAGGACACCGAGCAGCTCGTAGATGACCTCCTCCGACAGCCGCCAGGTCTGGTCGAGACCCAGCGCGGCTCGGACCACCCGGTTGTCGAGGAACGGCCAGATCTGGTCGCCCCTGCGCAGCGAGCCCGCCCGCGCCCCCGCGTGCCAGCGACCGACCTTGTAGGAGATGTACATGTGGTCGAGCGCCTCCAGCGGAGCCCGCTCCCGCCAGGGCCCGGCCAGCCCGCGGGCGTGCTCGTTGGCCTCCTCGGTGAACAGCGCCGGGTCCCGCAGGAAGGTCACGTCCACCCGGCGGTGCAGCGCCTTCTCGCTCAGGTCGGTCTGGAGCAGCAACAGGCCCCCGGCCCGCAGGATCTCCCCGCTCTGCCCGGACATGGTGGGCTTGGCGCTGTAGGGGAGGTAGCCGACGATCGACTCGTACGCCGATGTCATGCCCTCGCAGGCCCGCAGCGTCTCGTAGGCTCGCGCGAGAGGGTGCTCGACGACGATCGCGTCCTTCTTCTCGGCGCGGGCCGGGGGGATGACGGTGTGCTCGACGCGGAGCGCGCGGGCGACCCGCCCGGCGATGATCACGTCGGGGTGGGTGTCCAGGCCGTTGGTGGTCGCGCGCAGCGGGATACCGGCCGCGTGCAGTGTCGCGGCGATCAGGCGGCTGTCCCGGCCGCCGGTGAGGGCCAGGTTCACCGGCTCCCCGGCCGCGCGCAGCGGCTCCACCGTGGCCAGCAGCGCGCTCGCCAGCTCGCCGACCAGCTCCTTCTTCTCCCTGCGCGACGTGGGCGCGGGCACGGCGGAGGGGAGCGGGGTCGTGGTGATCGTACGGCGGCCGCCCCTGACGGTCACCGACGAGGACGGCGGCAGCGCGCTCACCCCGCGGTAGGGCGTCTCGTCCGACAGGAAGTATCCCTGCCTGACCATCGACTGCAGCGCGAGCACGTCCCACTCGACCCGCTCGCCGCCGCCCGCGAGGTGGACCAGCAGCGCCCGGCTGCCGATCACGTGCACGTCGGGGGTCTCGGCGTAGTAGACCGGGCAGACCCGGTGGATCGCGGTGGCGGCCGACAGCTCGTCCTCGGTCGCCCGGAACGCCGAGAAGCACCCGCCGACCGCCTCGGTGTCCAGGACCGGCATGCCCGCCAGCCGGTTCACGTCGTCAGGCACGGCCAGGTAGCCGTTCACCCCGGTCACCCGGTCGTGCCCGGTCTCCAGCAGGGGAGGCTGCCGCGAGTCGTCCGGCTCGTTGGTCCAGGCGAACATGGCGATGCCGGGACGGTGCCACTCCCGGGATCTGATGACCTCGGGCGGTACAGGGAACGCGCTGTCGATGGCGCCCCTGACGGTGTGCAGCATCGTCTCCGGTATACCGGCCTCCGGGTGTTTGGCCGCGAGGCCGAGATACACGCGCATGGTGCAGGATCCTATGCCGCGTTTTTTCAAGACAGCTGTGAGTCCGGCCGAGGGCATGACCGTCGTGAACGAGATGCTGTCACGCGCCGTCACCGGCGCGGCCGTGACCGACTTCGTCGCGGGGATGGCACCGCGGGGACGGCAGACGGCAGTCATCGGGGAGGAGATGCCCGTGGCGGAGGACGCCTCGCTGTTCGAGCGGGCACTCGGGCTCGGCGGGCGGGACCCGGCCTGGAAATTCTCATCACGCGCCGAACACGGTTTGCGCTCGCTTGGGTCAAGCTCCCGGCGGACCGGAGGGAGGAGTCGTCGTAGGGGATGACCCGCATCCCTAGGAGGCGACATGAAGTCACGTCCGCTCGCCATCGTTCTCGCCGTCCTCGCCCTGTTCGCCCTGATGTTCGCCGCCGCCTGCGGCGGTTCGGGCGCCGTCGAATCCGCAGGCCAGCCGATGCCCGAATCCGGGAAGGGGATCCCGTCCATGCCCCCGGACGGCCGTCCGCCCGGCGCCGGAGAGGACACCGCCGAGACCGAGTCCGAAGCCCGGGCCACCTCCGGGAACGAAGACCCCCGGGCCGAGGCCGCCCGGCGGCGCGACACCTCCGCCGAGCAGATCTCCACCTTCGCCCTCGACGTGGACACCGCCTCGTACGGCTACAGCAAACGGGCCCTCGACGAGGGCAGGCTGCCGGAGGCGGGTCAGGTCAGGCCGGAGGAGTTCGTCAACTCCTTCGCGCAGGACTACGCGGAGCCCAAGGACGACGGCTTCACCGTGCACATGGACGGCGCCCGCACGCCGGGGAACGGCACCGCGCTGCTCCGCGTCGGCCTGCAGACCCGCGGGGCGAGCGCGGAGGCCCGACGCCCGGCGAACCTCACCTTCGTGGTGGACGTGTCCGGCTCGATGGACGAACCCGGCAGGCTCGACCTGGTCAGGGAGGCTCTGCACAAGCTCGTCGACCAGCTCGGGCCCGGCGATCACGTCTCCCTCGTGGCCTTCAGCGACCAGGCGGACGTCGTCCTCTCCATGACCCCGGCGACCGAGAAGGAGGAACTCCACGCCGCCGTCGAGCGCCTCGCCATCCAGCAGTCGACGAACCTGGAGGCGGGGCTGACCAGCGGCTACGCCGAGGCCGCGGCGGGTTTCAGGCCGGTGGCCGTCAACCGTGTCATCCTGCTCTCCGACGGCCTGGCCAACGCCGGCGACACCACCTGGCAGGGCATTCTCGACCGGGTCGCGGACGCCGCGGGCAAGAAGATCACCCTGCTGTGCGTCGGCGTCGGCCGCGACTACGGTGACGAGCTGATGGAGCAGCTCGCCGACAACGGCGACGGCGCCGCGGTCTACGTCAGCTCCGTCGACGACGCGCGCAAGGTCTTCGTCGAGCAGCTCGCCACCAACATCGACCTGCGCGCCCGCGACGCCAAGGCGCAGGTCGTGTTCAACCCCTCGGCCGTGGAGTCCTACCGCCTGATCGGCTACGAGAACCGGCAGATCGCGACCGAGGACTTCCGCGACGACAGCAAGGACGGCGGCGAGATCGGCCCCGGCCACTCGGTGACGGCACTGTACGAGGTCCGGCTGCGCGGCGGGGCGGCGGGACAGCTGGCCACCGCCACCGTGCGCTGGCAGGATCCCGACACCCGCGACCCCGCGGAAGCCGCCCGTTCTCTGGAGGCGGGCGACCTGGCGGCCTCGCCGTGGGAGGGGCCCACGCCGAGGTTCCAGGTCGACGTGGTGGCCGCGGGCTTCGCGGAGTATCTCCGCACCGGGGAGGGGATCGCCGGAGCCGAGCCCGACGACCTCGCCGCCCACGCCACCCGCCTGGCCGCGTCCACCGAGGACCCGGCGGTGACCGAGCTCGCCAAACTGATCGAGAAGGCCGCGTCGCTCCGGTAGGCGCCCGCACCCGCGTCGCCCGTACGCGCGAACCATGATCGGGTGGGCCGGCTCCCCGTGAGCCGGCCCCGTGGGAGGTCCGTGCCGCCGGTCCCGTGCCGGCGACCGGACCGTGAGCGGGGACGGGGGTGAGGGTGGGGGCGAGGGCGCCCACGGTTACAGGGTGCGGGGTGATTTCCTATACACTGGCGTGGTCGCCGGGCCGAGCCCGGAGACGGTTACACCCGAGGGGCTATGGCGCAGCTGGTAGCGCGCCTCCATGGCATGGAGGAGGTCTGGGGTTCGAATCCCCATAGCTCCACTTCGGTGAATGGGGTCCGCTGTTCGCAGGTAGAAAGCCTGCTCCCGGCGGGCCCCTTCGTCGTTCGTCCGGAGGGATCGCGGCGGGATCGGCGGGATTCACCGGCATCGGCGCGACCGGCCATGAGCGTGCCCCCCAGGTGTTTCCCGGGGAGCACGCCACATGGCCGGTCGTCTTTCAGGCACCGGCCCCCGGATGAGGGGGCATCGGGGCGTGCACCGGAAGGATCAGTTGCCGGTGATCACGAAGGTCGTCCCCGGCTGCCTCACGATGTTGCCGTCGGCCGAGTTGGTGATGGTCACGTTCGTCAGGATCGCGTTGCCGCGGGCGCCGCTCATGGCCAGGATCCCGGCCCCGTTGTTGGACTTGTCGATCTTCACGTTGGTGATCGCGACGTTCGGCATGTTGCCGCCGCCCGTCTTGAACTGGATGCCGTCGTAGGTCGAGTCGGAGATGTCGGTGTCGCGGATGGTGACACCGGTGATGTCGCTGCCCTGCGGGAACAACGTGATCGCCCCGAACTCCTGGTCCTCGTTCCAGAAGGCGCCACCCGTGCGGTACAGCCCGTTGTTGGCGAGCAGCGTGGTCCCCGAGAAGGGCAGGGGGCTGTGGTCGGTCGCCAGCATGATGCCCGGGTAGTTCATGGTGTCGTAGATCAGGTTGTTCTCGGCGGAGTTGTCGTAACCGCCGTAGATCGCGATGCCGTTCGCCCGCCAGGGCAGCTGGATGGTGTTGTTGACGAAGTGGTTGTCGTGCGTGTTGTCGACGACCCGGTCCTTCACCGCCTGGTTGGCCCAGATCGCCAGGGCGTCGTCACCGGTGTTGCGGAACGAGGAGTTGAACACCCGCGAGTTCCGCGTGCCGTTGGTGAAGTTGATGCCGTCGGCGTAGGTGTTGCGGATGCGCATGCCGCTGAACAGCAGGTTGTCGCCGGGGCCCCACAGGGCCGGGATGTTGTCGTAGTCACGGCCGACCCAGGCACCCACGTTGGCGTGCTCGATCCACACGTTGGTGATCTTGGTGTTCTCGCCGAACCGGCCGTTCAGGCCCACCCCGCCCTCGTCGTTGCCGTCTCCGCCGCGGATGCGGCCCGAGCCGAAGATGGCGATGTCGGAGATCTGGGTGTTGCTGTCGATGTCGAAGCCGAAGTTGCCCTCGTGCGGGTGGTTGATGCCGCCCACCACGTCCTGCGGCTCGGTCAGGGTGTACAGCTGGGAGTGCCACATCCCCGCGCCGCGGATCGTGACGTTGCTGATGCCCACCTGGTTCCACTGACCCCGGTTCAGCGGGTCGTCGGTGAGGATCTTCTGCTCCTGGCGCCACTGGCCCGCCGGGATCCACACGCAGCTGATGACGCCGTTCTGGTCGTCCGTCACCGCCCGCTGGATGGCGGCCGTGTCGTCGAGGCCGTCGTTGGGGACCGCGCCGTAGTTCGTGATCGAGGTGCAACCGGCCGGCTGGCTCGTCGGCGGCGCCACCTGCTCCAGGTCGATCAGGTCGATGACGTAGAACGAGGCCGTGTCGCCCGCGTCGCGCTGCAGCTTGAACTTGGTGCCGGCCGGGTAGCTCTGCGAGAGCAGCGCGTTCGACTCGTCGAACAACCTCCGGGCGTCGCCCTGGGGGGTGTTCGTCAGCGCCTCGGGGCCGTCGGTGTTCCCGTACAGCCAGCTGTGGCGCGACGAGAGGGTCAGCTTCCTGGAGAAGGTGCCGTTGATGTAGAGGCTGATGGTGGCTTCGATGCCGCCGCCGCCCGCCGCGTCGGGGATGGAGTTGCGGACCACGATCGAGTTGGCGGGACTGGTCGAGGTGAACTCGACGAACTGCCCGGTGCTGTTCAGGCGCACCGACTTGCGGCCCGAGGACTCGGTGGCGAAGTTGGTGTGCCCGAAGGTGCGCAGCGGGTCGGTCTCCAGCAGGGTGCCCTGGTAGCTGGCTGACTCGGCCTCGTACTCGACGTACGGGACGGCCGCGCCGCGCCCGACCACGATCGACTGCGAGAACGTGTTGTTGTTCTCGTTGGTCTCGGTGACGGTGTTGGTCGCGTCGGCGGTGGCGGTGATGGTGGCGCCGCCGCTGGTGGCGGTCCAGCTCCCGCTGACGGCCACGTTGGCCGTCGCGCCCGCGGCGATCGACGCGGTGTTGCCGTTGAGCGTGGTGCCGCCCACGACCACGCGGGTGACCGTGGTCGCGCCCGAGGCGGCGGTTCCCCGGTTCTTCACCGCGACGGTGAACGTGACCGGCGCGCCGACGGCCGGGTTCTGTGGGCTGGAGGTGACGCCGAGGACCTGCAGGTCGGGGCCGGGAGCCTGGGCGACCACCAGCGGCGACGACGCGGTGAGGGTGTTGTTGCCCTCGTTCTGCTCGAAGACCGTGTTGTCCGCGTCGACCCTGGCGCTGACCGTGTAGCTGCCCTCGCTGCGGGTGCCGATGTTGTGGGTCACAGTGGCGGTGGCGTTGGCGGCCAGTGCGGGGACGGCGACGGCGCCGACGAGGGTGCCGTCGAGGTTGAGGTTGACGCTGTCCGTGGGGGAGGCGGCGTTGCCCGCGTTCCTGACCGTGGCCGACAGCGTGATCGCGCCGGCCTCGCTCGGGGACGCCGGGGTCCACGAGAGGTTCGTGACCGTGAGGTCGGGGTTCGGCGCGGGGACGCCGAAGACCTGGAACTCGGCGACCTGACCGCCGGGCGCGCCGCTGTTGCCGGTGAACCTCAGCTGCACGTCGGCGACGGTGGCGCTGAGGTTGATCGTCACCGTGTTGCCGGAGGCCGGGTTGAACGTGTAGTTCTGCGCCGACACCAGGTTGGTGTAGCCCGTGGCGTTCTGCTCACGGCCCAGGACCTGGATGTTCTGCGTGCGGGTGCCCCACGCGGAGTCGGGGTTGAGCTTCACCACGACCGAGCTGACGCCGGCGTTGGCGCCGAGCCTGGCGGTCAGCGTGTTCGGGAACGCGCCGGAGTTGGCCTCCCAGTAGGTGGCCAGGTTGTTGTCGTTCGCGTTGGCGGCGACGAACGAGTGCACGTGGCCTGACGCGACCATCTCCTTGCCGATGGCAAGGTTCGAGCCGGGGTCGCCGGTGCCGTTGCGGGTCACGGAGTTGCTGTTGGCCGACTGGTTGCCCGCCGCGTCCTTGGCCCGCACGAAGTACGTCACGGTCGCCGACGCCGGCTGGTTGTCGGTGTAGGTCAGCACGTTGCCGACACTGCCCCGCAGCTGGTTGTTGGCGTAGATGTCGTACCCGGTGACGCCCACGTTGTCCGTGGAGGCGCTCCAGGCCAGCCTGATCTGACCGGTGGCCGGCTGGGTGAAGGCGAGGTTGCCGGGGGCCGACGGGTTCTGGTCGTCGCCGCCGGTGGCGGCACCGTAGATCTCGAACTCGGAGATCTGCGCGGCGGGCCAGCCGGTGTTGGCGGTGATGTCGACACGCCAGTAGCGGTGGGTCGCGGCGCCGAAGTTGATCGTGACCGTGTTGCCGGTCGCCGGGTTGAACGTGTAGTTCGCCGAGGCGACGACCGTGCTGAAGGTGTTGCCGTCGGCGCCGCCCTGGACCGAGAGCGTCTGGGTGCGTGTCTGCCAGACGGTAAGCGGGGGCAGCTTCAGGACGATCTGGTCGACGCTCGTGGCGGTGCCGAGGTCGATCCGCGCCCACTGCGGGAAGCTGTTGTTGGCGCTTTCCCAGTAGGTGGACTGGTTTCCGTCGTTGATGGCGGACACCGCTTGCCCGCCCGTGGAACTGCTCGCCAGGGTCGCCTTGCCCGGCGACAGATTGGGTCCGGCCGCGGCGGAGGCCGGGATGACCGACCCCACCATGAGCAGGCCGGCGGCGGCGACCATGGTCGCCACCAGCCGTAACGGTCTGTACAGCATTCTCATTCGCGCTCTTCTTCTCTCGTCGGGCACGGCAGGGCCGAGGCGTGAAGGCTGCGCTTTCGCCGCCTTCACCGCGCACGTAATGGGGGGCAGGTGCACGACGCAGTGCATCCCTGGAGAGTTGCGAGGAATAGCAAGAAAGTGAACAAAGGATTGCAATATTCTTGCATGACGTTGGCCAAATGTTACATACGTGCTACAGGCACGTCAACGGCTGGGAAGCAGCTTTCTCAACTGTCTCGACGCGGGATGTGACAAGGGGTCAAAGCGGCCGTGAGTGCCGGGCCGTGGCCGCCGGGCGCGGAGACCGGCCTGTGAGCGTCGGGACGCGGGCGCCGGATCACGGGCGCGGGGTCACAGCGTCGGTCCGTGAACGCCGGGCGTGGTCGCCGGGTTACGGGCACCGGTCCGTGAACGCCGGGACGGGGGTTACCGGGTCATGGGCACCGGTCCGTGAACGCCGGGACGGGGGTTACCGGGTCATGGGCACCGGTCTCGAATGTCGGGCGGCCGGATCGCCGGCCTCGGTGGTGGGGGAGGGGGGAGGGGCACCCCCCGCGCGCGTCGCCTGTCGTCCGCCGGCGCGCGGGGGCGGACGTTCTCAGCCCGGTTCGCTCAGCCCAGTTCGTAGTCGAGGTGGAAGGAGTGGGCGCCGTCGTCGTTGACGATCTGGCCGTCGCCCCGGATGCCCAGCAACTCGCCGGTACCGGAGTCGGGGAGGATCGTCCAGCTCAGCGCCGACTCGCCGGCGTGGCCCGTGGCCGTGTGGTGGAGCACGAAGGTGCCCTTGCGGCCGTGCGCGGTGCCGGTGAAGCGCTCGAAGCCCACGTAGGCCGCCGACGTCTCGATCCGGGAGATCGCGGTGATGATGTCGGTGGTGCTGGTGCCAGTCAGGTCGCCGCCGAAGGTCTTGGTGATGTGGACGCGGGAGAGCGTGGCCCCCTCGGCCTCGTCGTAGGGCTGCGGGTCCCAGCTGTCGATGGTGAAGGTTCCTGTGGCGCGGGGCATGTGGGGCTCCCTTGTGGAATTCCGGGTCTCGCGCCCATCCTGGCGACCGTACCTGCCATCTGATGTCAGGTACGGACCCGCTCCGGACTCCCTAGGACAGCTTCCACTTGTCCATGTTCCAGGTGATGGTCGACTGCGCGGGGTTGGGGACGACGTTCTGGAGCGTCTCGTCCCACGCGCTGAGGCCCGGATGCTGGAACAGCGGGATGGTGGCCAGATCGCTCCAGAGCCGCTTCTCGATCGCGCCGATGATCGGGTCCTGGGCGGCCAGGTCCACCGTCGAGTTCAGCTTCGCGATGAGGCGGTCGACCTGCCTGCTGGAGTAGCAGCCGTTGTTGTTGCCCTTGTTCCGGGCGTCGCACTTTCCCGGCGAGGTGAAGTTGGAGGCCCAGCCGCTGACCAGGGCGGATCCCGACCAGGCGAACAGGGCCACGTCGTAGCCGTTGGCCGGCATCACGGTGCCGAGGAAGTCCTCGGAACCCTTGTCGACGACCTTGAAACCGGCCTTGTTGCAGGCGTCGATGATGAGCTGCACCGCCGCGGTGCGGCGCGGGTTCGGGGTCTGGTAGCCGATGCTGACCTCCAGGCCCGTCTTGCCCGCCTCCCGCAGCAGCGCCCTGGCGCCCGCGATGTCCTGCCGCGCGTACACGCCCGCGCTGCCGCTGGCCGCGACGACCCTCGCGCTGTTGGCCTGGAACGGGGCCACGGTACGGACCTGCAGGGGCTTGGCGGTGGGTGAGACGGGCCCGATCAGTGTGTTGACGATGAGCTGCCTGGGCACGCACCTGGCGAACGCCTCGCGCAGCCTCCTGTCCCTGAACGGGCTGGAGTCGAAGTTGAAGTCCAGGTGCTCGTAGGTGTACTTCTCGAAGACGCCGACCTCCACGCCACGCAGCGACTGCAGCTGCCTGAGCACGTCGGGCCCCGGCTGCGGCTCGACGATCTGGACCTCGCGGTTCTGCAGCGCCTGGGCCTGCTCGTCGAGGGTGATGAAGCGCTCGACGATCGTCGGGGTCGCGGCCGGGGTGCCCCACCACCTGTCGTTGGCGACCAGGGTCAGCCGCTGCCCGGCGTCCAGCTTGGAGAGCTTGTACGGCCCCGAGGACGGGATCAGCTCGGCGTCGGGCAGCCTGCCCTCGGAGACCCAGCCGTCGTTGAAGAACGTGATGCCCTTCTCGATCCTTTTGGAGTCGCCCTTCCTGACCGCCGCGATGAACTCCTCCTCGGACAGGCCGTCCTGCTTGGCGATCACATGGGCGGGCATCATCTCGGTCGCGCCAGGACCTCCGGCCACCCAGTCCGCGAACGGCTTGTCGTAGACCAGGGTGAACTTCCTCCCGCCCTTCTGGCAGTCGGGCATCTTGGTGTCCCGCAGGCCGGTGGTGTCGGCGGAGGCGAAGCCCCTGACCTTGCCGGACCGGAAGGCCCACCACAGCATGACGTCGTCGCAGTCGATCGGGGTGCCGTCCGACCAGACCGCCTTGTCGTTGATGGTGTACTCGACGCTCAGCGGGTCGTCGGAGACCTTCTCGTACGTCCCGAAGTCCTTGTCGGGGGTGATCGCGCCCTTGTCGCCGTAGAACCAGAAGCCCGTCAGCACCCGCTGCAGGGGAGCGGCGTTGCGCGTGGCGTTCTCGGCGGTGGTGTTGTTGTTGTAGGAGTGGAACTCCTGCTCGTACGCGTAGGTGATGGTCTCGCTCGGCAGGGCCGACTCCGAGCCGGAGGCCTCGGGGTCGTCCGCCGGGCCGATGTCCGCGCAGGCGCCCAGCAGGAGCGCGCCACTCGCGAGCAGTGCCAGGAACCTTCCCGGCCTTCGTGCGTGGAACACGGCACCACTCCTTCGATCACCCGGTCCCCGGTCTGTCCCCGTACCGGTCGAGCATCGTCACTTCGTGCGGCCGGGCGGGACCCGGACGGGCGTCGCGTCCCCCCATGACCATGCCGAACGCGAGACCCTCAAATGAGGAGAATAGAAAAAACATAACCTTTGAGCGAATTTACCCAATATGTGAGATAGCCGTCTCATCGGTTCGGGTCACGGTCACGCCCTGAGAAAGACGCCGTGGCCTGATTCTTGCGGTTATTGGCGCTCGGGCCACTCGTGGGCCCGCGGGTCGCCCTCGATTATGGAGCGCATGACAACGACCCCTCGGGCGCCCGAACGCACGCTGCACCGCGCCTGGATCGTGGCGGCAGTCGCGTTCGTGGCCATCCTCGGCGCGGCCGGGTTCCGGGCGACGCCCGGCGTGCTGATCACACCGCTCCAGGAGGAGTTCGGCTGGTCCCGGGGCACGATCTCACTGGCCGTCTCGGTCAACCTCATGCTGTACGGGCTGACGGCGCCCTTCGCCGCCGCCCTCATGGACCGCTTCGGCATGCGCAGGGTGGTGACGTACGCCCTGCTGCTGGTCGCCGCGGGCAGCGGGTTCACCATCCTGATGAACGCCCCCTGGCAGCTCGTCCTGTGCTGGGGCGTGCTGGTCGGTCTCGGTACCGGCTCGATGGCCCTGGTCTTCGCCGCCACCCTCACCGAACGCTGGTTCGTCCGCCACCGCGGCCTCGTCACCGGCGTGCTCACGGCGGGCGGCGCCACCGGGCAGCTCGTCTTCCTGCCCGTCCTCGCGCACCTGGCGGCGGACAGGGGCTGGCGGTCGGCCGCCGTCACGGTCGCCGTCGCCGCCCTCGTCGTGGTCCCCCTGGTCTGGTTCCTGCTGCGCGACCGGCCCGAGGACGTGGGCACCACCGCCCTCGGCGCCGATCCCGCCGCGCCCCCGGCCGTCCGGCCGGCGCGGGCCGGAGGTGCCGCCTCACGCGCCCTCGGCGTGTTGTGGAGCGCGGCGCGTACGCGTCCCTTCTGGCTGCTCGCCGGGGGGTTCGCGATCTGCGGGATGAGCACCAACGGTCTGGTGGGCACCCACTTCATCCCCGCGGCCCACGACCACGGCATGGCCGCGCCGGTCGCCGCGGGGCTGCTCGCCCTGGTCGGGATCTTCGACGTGGTCGGCACCGTCGCGTCCGGCTGGCTGAGCGACCGGGTCGACTCGCGCGTTCTCCTCGGCGCCTACTACGGGCTGCGCGGCCTGTCGCTGATGGCGCTGCCGAGCCTGTTCGGGGCGACCGCCGAGCCCAGCATGCTCGTCTTCATCATCTTCTACGGCCTCGACTGGGTGGCCACGGTCCCGCCGACCGTCGCCCTGTGCCGCCAGATCTACGGTCCCGACGGGGCCGTGGTGTTCGGCTGGGTCTTCGCCTCCCACCAGGTCGGCGCCGCGATCGCCGCGGTCGCCGCGGGGATCACCCGCGACCACTTCGGCGCCTACGACCTCGCGTGGTACGCCGCGGGCTTCCTCTGCCTCGCCGCCGCCGTCATGTCGATCGCCATCACCAGGAAGCCCGTCACCGGGAACCCCGCCACGGTGACGTCCGACATCGGTGGGGCCACCACGGAGGAGCAGGCATCCTTGAAGGCGTGAGAGAACGAGACGGGACAGCGGCGACGGGCGGCGGGGACGGCGAGGGCGGCGAGGGCGGGGACAGGGACCGGGACAGGAAGGTCCTCCCGCTCGTGGTGCGGATCGAGCGCTCAGCGCCGCCCGCGCGGACCGACGCCCTGGAGGCGGCGGCCCTGGCCGTGCTGGCACTGCTCGACGACCCGCGCGCCCTCGACGGCGGCGAGTGGGCCGAGGCCGTACGGGCCTGGGACGGCAGCCGGTTCAGGAAGGTCGTCCGGCGGGCGCGCGGGGCGGAGTGGCGCCGGGTGCTCGACCTGCCCGGTGTCACCGTCGCCTCGGGCACCGCCGAGGTCCGCGTCCACCCGCCGGTCCCGCTGGACGGCTGGCCCAGGGACCTCTCCAGGCTTCAGGTGTCCGGTACCGAGCTCGCCGACCCCTCCGAGCCGGGACCGCCGGGGGACGTGGTGCTGTGGCTCAACCCCGGGCTGACGATGTCGGCGGGCAAGGCCATGGCCCAGGCCGGGCACGCCGCCCAGCTCGCCTGGCAGGCGAGCGGGGACGACGCCAGGCGGGCGTGGCGGGACAAGGGCCTGGCGGCCTCGGTGAGGACCGCCGATCCCGCCGCGTGGGCGGGGCTGGTCGCCTCGGGCCTGCCGGTGGTCAGGGACGCCGGGTTCACCGAGATCGAGCCGGGCTCCCGCACGGTCGTCGCGGACGCCCCGTGGCTGCGCGGGGACGGCCGGTGATCGGCGGGTGACCGGCATGAGGGCGCCGATGTCCACGGGGGAACGGCCGGTGGCCCGGTTCCGGGGACGAGCGGTCAGCGGGGCAACCTGACGATGTCGGCGAGCACGCCGCCCTCGGGGGTGAGCCGCGCCGCCGACGGGCTGTCGTGGACCACCAGGAGGCGCTCGCCGTCGAGCACGGTGATCCCCTCCGGGTGGTCGTTCCCATTCCCGTGCGGCAGGTCGCCGAGGAGTTCCAGCTCGTGCCGTACCGACGGCTCGTCCTCCGGGTCCCAGCGCAGCACCCGGACCGGGCCGTCCAGGCTCATGGTCGGCCCCGCGAGGATCAGCATCCCGCCCCGGTGCGGGCACATGTCGCGGACGCCGAGCCCGCCGAGGTTCAGGAAGTGCGTCCGGTACGGCCTGCCGTCGATGGGGGCGAGCCTCAGACTGCCGGGACGCCGGGGGTCGCTCTCCGGCCGGATCTCCAGCATCGCGGCCCAGCCGCGCAGCACCGGACCGCGCAGGCCGACGAACAGGCGGCCGTCGAGCATGGCGATGCCCTCGATGTCCAGCCCGTTGTCCTTGCTGGGAATCGCCACGAAGGGGGCGAGGTGCGGATCGTCCGCCAGCAGGTCGGCCAGGTTCCGGCCGGGACCCGCCAGGATCTCCGCCCTGCGGGAGCCGTCCTCGCGCGCCGGGGTGGCGCCGACGAGCGGCAGCCGTACGAGGATGTAACGGTTCTCCTCGCGCACCACGCTGCCGAGACGGCGGCGGGCCTTGTGCGGCGGATGCCCCTTCTTGGCCCGCCTGCGCTTGAGGCTGTGCGACCCGATCGCCCAGAGCCAGCCGTCCGCCCGGCCCAGGCCCTCGATGTCGGCCTCCTCGTCGCGCCCGGCGGGCAGGTCCACGAAATCGGCGAGGTGGAAGGTGCGCTGGTCGTCGAAGCGCCCGGCGCGGAACGCCAGATGCTCGACGGTGGCGGTCTCGTCACCGGCCAGCCAGAGCCCGAGGGCGTCGGCGCGCACGGCCGACAGGTTGGTGTGCGTCCTCGCCTCGCGTGAGGAGACGTCGAACCTGAGCTCCACCTGGCGTTCCACGAACATCCTGGAATCATCGCAGGGTGTTTCGCGCAAGGATGGGGAAGGTACTCGTTCCCGAAGTGTGATGGGGATCCCGCACGGGAAAACAGGATTTGTCGTACGCTCCCGATCGTGCTCGATGGGTTGGGTGGGACTCAGGGGACCCGGGAGACGGGTCCCGCGCCGACATACGTGACCGCGGAGGCGGCCACGTCGGAGATGCCGAGAATCGTGGCTGAGAGCCCCCCGAAGCTACCGGATTCCCCCGTGAAGCGGTCCCGTATCGGCGACCTGCCGATGCGCGTCATCTACCGCATCCTGGCCGTCGGCCTCGCGGTGGTCCTGGCCGCGGTCGCGGCGGTGGTCGGCTTCGTCTCCTCGAGCTCCCCAGATCAACCGGGCGAGGGAAAGACGGGGCAGATCGCCGCGCCATCTGCCGCGCCACCCTCGCCCGGTCCAGGGTCGGCGGAGCCGTCCGCCTCGGCGTCGGAGCAGGCGTCCACCCAGGCCTCCGCGGCGCAGTCGGCGCAGGCGTCCCCCTCGGAGACCCCCTCCGCGTCGGCGTCCCCCTCGGAGAGCCCCGCCGAGACGGCCGCTCCCTCCTCGCCGCCCGACGGCTCGGAGCCGGCGCCCGACCGCAGCGCCGTCATCGCGGCCCTCGCCGATCCCCGGGTGCCCGACCTGCCGCGTGACAAGCGGCTCGGCCGCCTCCCCGGCAAGGCGGACAAGAGCAAGCGACGCGTCCAGGACGGAAAGTCGGGCGTGTCGCTGGTCCGCCTGGGCAAGCCCTGGAAGGTCTTCGGCGCGTCGCCGTTCTCCACCAAGCAGGTGCTGCCGAAGGCGAAGGGCGCCGCCCACCGGGGGATGCTCGCGAGCTGCCCGGTGCCGATCCTGGTGCAGAAGGAGTCCAAGGACACCGCGCTGCTGGCCGCCCGGTGGACGCTCAACCACCACCCCAAGGGCGGCAAGATCACCTGGACCGCCTCGCAGCCGATCAAGGACGGCTGGCTGCTCGCCTACCGGGTGAAGTACAAGCTGAAGGGCAAGGCGCGCTCCTCCATGGCCGCCGTCGCCGTCACCGAGATCTCCGGTGCCAAGCCCGCGATGCTCTTCGCGACGATCCCCGACACCCAGAGCAAGTACTGGCGCGCCATCAACACCGCGGTCTCCTCCCTCAGATTGAAGTGAGCCTCCCCTGGGCAGGAATCGCCTTGTCCGTGTGACCTGGTGAAACTCGGGGGAATTTCACGGCCGGCCGCTTCGCCGCCGCACGCGTGACGACCTCCCGCCCGCTCGCCGGGCGCGGGTTCGGCTCTCCTGCGAAAGGCGGCCCCGGTTCGAGGGCCCGGACTGAGCCGGGCGTCCCGGACGCGCCTCCGGGACGCCCGCCCAGGCCGACTCCCCCGAGCCGTCGAGGGGGAAGTCGTGAACCGACCGGCGTCTCAGGAACGCAAGGGGGCCGGCCCCGACACGCCCGACCAGGGGAGCGGCTCCAAGCCCTGGCGGTCCGAGGGCCTGCCCGACGGCGGGTCGCCGACCCCGCAGCGCCCGAGGTTCAACTGGGTGCGCTTCCTGATGACCATGGTCATCGTCTACGCGGGATTCTTCATCGTCTCCTCGTTCTTCGAGGAGCCCACCGAGCCGATCTCCTACACCCAGTTCACCCAGCAGGTCCGGGCGGGGAACGTCAAGGAGGTCTACGCCACGGGCACCGCGATCCAGGGCACCCTCAGGAAGGCGGCCCGCGACCCCGACAGCGACAACGTCACGTACCACAAGTTCTCCACGGAGCTGCCGGTCTTCGCCGACCGGACCGGGCTCTACCAGCAGCTCCTCGCGACGAAGGTGAACATCAGGGCCGAGCCCGTCGGCGGGAACCTCCTGTCGAACCTCCTGCTGTCCCTGGTCCCGGTCCTCCTGCTGGCCGCTCTGTGGATCTGGTTCGTACGGCGCGCGGCGGCCGGCGCGATGGGCGGCGGGATGGGCGGTCTCGGCGGTCTGGGAGGCCTCGGCAGGTCCAGGGCGGCCAAACCGGTGGAACCGGCCAAGGTCCGGGTCGACTTCGACGACGTCGCGGGCATCGACGAGGTCGAGAACGAGGTCGCCGAGGTGGTCGACTACCTCAAGGACCCCGACAAGTACCGGCGGCTGGGGGCGAAACTGCCCAAGGGCGTGCTGCTCTCCGGGCCGCCCGGCACCGGCAAGACCCTCCTCGCCCGCGCCGTGGCGGGGGAGGCCGACGTGCCCTTCTTCTCGGCGAGCGCCTCCGAGTTCATCGAGATGATCGTGGGGGTCGGGGCCTCGCGGGTGCGCGAGCTGTTCGACGAGGCCCGCAAGGTCGCGCCGTCGATCATCTTCATCGACGAGATCGACGCGATCGGCAGGGTGCGGGGCGGCAGCACCATCGGCGGCCACGACGAGCGCGAGCAGACCCTGAACCAGATCCTCACCGAGATGGACGGCTTCACCGGCTCCGAGGGGGTCATCGTGATCGCCGCCTCCAACCGGGCGGAGGTCCTCGACCCGGCGCTGCTGCGTCCCGGCCGCTTCGACCGTACCGTCGTGGTCTCCGCGCCGGACGCCGAGGGGCGGCTGGCGATCCTGCGCGTCCACAGCCGGGGCGTGCCGCTCGCCGGCGACGTGGACCTGGAGCGGCTCGCCAGGACCACCCCCGGCATGACGGGCGCGGATCTGGCCAACCTCGTCAACGAGGCGGCGCTGCTCGCCGCCAAGCGGGGCAACGACAGGGTCGACGCCGCCGACTTCGCCGACGCGCTGGAGAAGATCCTGCTCGGCGCGGCCCGCGCCGTCGTGATCCCGCAGGACGAGCGGAGGCGCACCGCGTACCACGAGGCGGGCCACGCGCTGCTCGGCATGCTCCAGCCGGGCGCCGACCCGGTGCGGAAGGTCTCGATCATCCCGCGCGGGCGGGCGCTCGGCGTCACGCTCTCCACGCCCGACACCGACCGGTACGCCTACGACGAGAAGTACCTGCGCGACCGGATCGTCGGGGCCCTCGGCGGCATGGCGGCCGAGCAGGTCGTCTACGGTGTGGTCACCACCGGCTCGGAGAGCGACCTGGAACAGGTCACCGTGATCGCCCGTGGCATGGTCGGCCGCTGGGGCATGTCCGCCAGGATCGGCCCGCTGACCGTCCTGCCCGCCGCCGCCGACGGCCGGCCCGCCGCCGCCCCGGACACCCTCGCCGCGGTGGACCAGGAGGTACGGCGCATCGTGGACGAGTGCTACGAGGTCGCCCTGGCCGTCCTGGCGGAGAACCGGAGCCGCCTGGACGGCATCGCCGCCGCCCTGCTGGAGAACGAGACCCTGGCCGAGGCCGAGGCCTACGCCGCCGCCGGGCTCCCGGTGAACACCGCTCCCGGGCCTCCCTCCTCGGAACCGCCTCCGCGGCTCCCGCCCCCGCCGCACGCCTGACCTCCGGGCGCCCGTCGTGGATCGGGCGCTCTGCCGTGGGCCGTATGCCTGGGGTGGATCGGGGTCGCGCTAGGCTCGGTCGCCGTGACCCAGATCGTCCTCGCCTCCGCCTCTCCCGCCCGCCTCGCCCTGCTCCGCAGCGCCGGACTCGATCCCAAGGTGATCGTCAGCGGTGTGGACGAGGACGCCGTCACCGCCGACAGCCCGAGCGAGCTCTGCCTCGCGCTGGCCCGCGCGAAGGCGACCGTGGTCGCCGGTGATCTGACCGAGGGGCTGGTCATCGGCTGCGACTCGATGCTCGAACTCGACGGCCGGGCCTACGGCAAGCCGTCCTCACCCGAGGAGGCCGTCGCCCGCTGGCGCGGCATGCGCGGACGCGAGGGCCGCCTGCTCACCGGCCACTGCGTCATCGACGTCGCGAACGGGCGCGAGGTGGCGGAGGTGGGCGCGACGGTCGTGCGCTTCGGCACCGCCGGAGACGACGAGATCGCCGCCTACGTCGCCACCGGCGAGCCTCTCCACGTCGCCGGGGCCTTCACGCTGGACGGCCGGGGCGGCTGGTTCGTCGACGGCATCGACGGCGACCACGGCAATGTCCTGGGCATCTCCCTGCCCCTGCTCCGCCGCCTCTTCGGCGCCCTCGGCGTCTCCGTCCCCGGCCTCTGGCAGCGTTCCTGACACTCGCCGTCCGGCGGTGCCCGGCGTTCCTCCGACGTCTCCCGGTGGCCGTCGGGCGCGCCCTCCCGGGTGACGTCCGATCCCGATAATCTTCCGCCATGGGTCATTTCCGCTCCTTTCTGGACGGCATCGGGTTCTTCTTCCAGGGACTGCGCTGGGTCGCGCGCTACCCGCGCTGGTGGCTGTTCGGGTTGATCCCGGCTCTGATCGCGTTCGCCCTCTACGCGACCGGCCTCTACTTCCTCGGCACGAACGCGCTGGACATCGCCGCGTGGGGCACGCCGTTCGCCGACGGATGGGGCGAGGCGGCGCGGACCGCGCTGCGGGCGCTGGTCGGGCTGGCGCTCTTCGGCGCGGGGGTGGTCCTGTCCGTGGTGACCTTCACGGCGATCACCCTCATCCTGGGCGACCCCTTCTACGAGAAGCTCTCCGAGAAGGTGGAGGAGACCTACGGGGAGGTGCCGACCGGCTACGAGCTCCCGCTGTGGAAGTCGATCCCCCGATCCGTCAGGGACAGCCTGGTCACCCTCGGATGGCTGTTGCTGTTCACGATCCCGCTGTTCTTCCTCGGTTTCGTGCCGGTGATCGGGCAGACGGTGGTGCCGGTCCTGGGCGCCCTGGTCTCGGGCTTCTTCCTCACGATCGAGCTGACCACGCTGGCCCTCGAGCGCAGGGGACTGGCGCGCAAGAGGCGCTTCGGCCTGCTCAGGGGGAACAAGGCCCCCGCGCTCGGCTTCGGGGTCCTGCTCTTCCTGCTCTTCCTCATCCCGTTCGTCGCGGTGATCGCGATGCCCGCCGCCGTGGCGGGCGCGGCCATCATGGTCCGCGCCCGCCTGGCGCCGCCCGTCCTTTCGGCGGGGAGGACGGACGGGAGCCCGCGCGTCGACAGGGGTGCCTGAGGAATTCCCCCGCCTTGTGGCTGTTCACCCGGGGGCAGCCGAGGGGGCTTTCCACAGAAAGGAGTTCGGTGCGGAGGCGGTGGCCCGGTTCCGGCGAGGCTTCGGGACATGACACCCGACACCCCGGCCCCGTCCGAGCCCTCGTCCTCTCAGCCCCCGGCCCCACCCGAGCCGCCGCACCCGGTCTCGTCTGGATCGCCGTCTCCACCGTCCCCGACCCCGCCCGAGCCGCCGCACCCGGTCTCGTCTGGATCGCCGTCTCCACCGTCCCCGACCCCGCCCGAGCCGCCGCACCCGGTCTCGTCTGGATCGCCGTCTCCACCGTCCCCGACCCCGCCCGAGCCGCCGCACCCGGTCTCGTCTGGATCGCCGTCTCCACCGTCCCCGGTCTCGCCCGAGCCGCCGCACCCGCCCTCTCCGCTCGCCTCGCCGCCCCGGCTCCTGCTCGGTTCCACGGAGGACGTCCTGGGCGCCGTTCCCTACCTGCTGGGGTTCCACCCCGCCGACAGCCTGGTCGTCATCGGCATCACCGGCAGCCCGTCCAGGGGCAGGCTGCATCTCACCGTCCGGTGGGACCTGCCCCTGGGGCCCGGCGGCCTCGGCCGGATCGTCCCGCTCCTCGGGAAAGAGGGCGTCACCCAGGTCGTCGTGGCCGGTTACGGTGCCGGCCCGCTGGTGACCCCGGCTGTGGACGAGGCCCTGGCGCTGTTCCGCCGGAGCGAGCTCGTCGTCGTCGACGCGCTCCGGGTGGAAGACGGCCGCTACTGGTCGTACGGGTGCTCACGGACCGACTGCTGCTCGGCCGACGGCATGCCGTACGAGCGATGGGCCGGCGCGGTCGCGGCGGAGGCGGTCCTGCACGGGTTGGTCGCCCTGCCGGACAGGCAGACCCTGGAGCGCTCGCTCGACCCGGTCACCGGGCCCGCGCGGGAGGCCGTCCGTGAGGCGACGGGCCGCCTCACGGAGGAGATGCGCGGAAGGCTCGCCGGATGCCGCGACGCCGACGGGTTCGCGGCGGAGTTCGTCGCGGACGGCATGGCCAGGGTTCGCGAGGCGATCGCCACCTATGCCTCGGGAGGGCGGCTCGACGAGGACCAGGCGGCCAGGCTGGGGCTCGACCTGGCGGTGATCAGGATCCGTGACGAGGCGTGGGCGCTGGTCACCGACGAGAGCCACGACGCGCATCTTAAGCTCTGGCACGACCTCACCCGGAGGCTGGAGCCGAGGTTCGTGCCTCCGGCGGCCTCGTTGCTCGGCCTGGTCGCCTGGCGGCGGGGAGACTCCGCGCTGGCGGGCGTCGCCCTCACCCGGGCGCACGAGGCCGACCCCGGATACTCGATGGCCAACCTGCTCGCGCACGCGATCCACCATCTGGTCCCGCCCCACGTGCTCGACGACAGGATGCCCAGCCCCGAGGAGCTCGACCAGGAGATGGGCAGTCCCCGGATGGCCTGGCTGCTCCCGATGGCCGCGCTACTGGAGGAGACAGGCGGCCTCGGACGCGAGGAGGCCGCCACGCCGACGCGTCATTGATTGTTCAGGTCACCGGTCTGAGGGACCCAGGGAACGCTCGGCCGTCCTCTCTGCAGGATGCGCTGGAGCACGCCGACTCCCGCTCCCGTCGCTCCCACGAGCGTGACCAGAAGGTGGACGGCACTGAAGTAGAGGCCGAAGAGGAGGCCACGGCGGGCGAACACCCGCCGGTAGGTGCTGCCGTCGAGGACCACGGCGGCGGCGACGAGCAGCGGCGACACGAGGGCGCCGACCGGGCCGGTCAGCAGGGGCAGCAGGAGCGCCGGCACGGCGGCGACCAGCAGGACACCGCCGAACGCGCGCGGCACGGAGTCGCCCGGCGTCTCGCCACGGGTCCACTCCCGCGCGCTCACCCGTGCGCGCCGGAACACCTTGCTCAGGATCATCCGCATCGTGGAGTCGTGGTCGGCCCGGCCACAGACGGCGGCGGTGATGCGCACCTCGTAGCCTTTCCGCATCAACCGGGAACGGTAGTCCGCGGACACCGTGTCGCTCAGATGCGGGTTGAAGGGGCCGATCTCCTTGAACACCTCAGCCGGTACGGCGAGCACGGCCGCGTGCAGCTCGAGGGTCGGACGGTCGGTCGGCATCCACCAGTGATACATCTGCAGCGCGCGATACTGCGCGGGGAGGGTCCGGGCCGCCAGCGGCTCGGGGTGCAGGATGCCTCCCAGGGCACCCAGCCGGGGCTCGGCCTGGAGGATGTTCACCGCGTTCTCCACGGCGTCCGGGTCGAGGGCGATGTCGCCGTCCTGGAAGAGCAGGATCTCGCCGTGGGAGTGTTCCGCGCCGAGGTTGCGCGCGGTCGACGCCCCGCTGTTGACCTCGGTGCGCAGCACGGTGACGCCCATCGACCTCGCCACCTCCGCCGCGTCCTCGGTGCCGCAGTCGTCCACCACGATGACCTCGACGGGGGAGTAGGTCTGCTTCTCCAGCGCGCGCAGGCACAGGCGCAACACGTGGGATCGGTTGAAGCTGGGGATGATGACCGAGACTAGCGGGCGTTCTCGATTCATGGGTCGCTCCATTGGCTGAAGGCCGCTCTTTCCGAACCGCCGGGTGTCGGCCGATGATCAGGGCGGGCAGCCCCGGTGGGTCTTCGGTCAACCGGCCGTGGCTCGTCGCCCGGCCTCCGACCGCCTTGCTTCCCGCTCACGCTAGCCGCGACGGCTTGTCTCATTCTTGTCGTGTGGTCCGTCATGTCATACGGTTCCCTTTCTGCGCGGACTGCGGGGCCTGCGCGGGCTGTACGGCCCGCGCGGTCCGGGGTCGAGGACTGCGCGGTCCGCGGCGCGGACGACAAGGAAGCGACAAGAACCGGTCAGTACGTTGAGGTGCCGCTGGAAGTGACCGCGGATCGTCAATGGCTCTCGCCGGCCTGACCTACGTGCCGAGGTGGTGTGCTGATGGGCGACCGGGACATCATGACCGAGGATCAGCCGACGGATGTCCCCCCCGAGAAGCCGGCCGGCCGATGGGCTCGCATCGGCCGGTTCGTCCGGCCACGGCGGCGGTGGTGCCTGGGCACCCGGCTGGTGGTGACCGCCACCACGGGGTGGCTGCTGTTCGTGGTCGCGCATCTGCTGGCGAGCGGCCGCACCTCGCTGTGGGCCCCGCTCGACCTGATGCCGCCGTTCATGTTCGTGGTGGTGCCGTTGCTGGTGCTGGTGGTGGCGCCGCTGGCGCGCCCGGTCCGCCGGCGGGTCATCCCGGTGCTGGTGCTCACCCTGGCGCTCGGCGCGGGACACAGCGGGATCAACGTGGCGACCCTCTGGCACACCCCGCCGCCCGCGCCGCCCGGGGCCATCAAGGTGGCCATGTGGAACACCGAGTTCTGGGACCAGGACTGGCGCACCTCCGACGGGAACAGCTACTCGCCCGACTTCTACGACCACCTGCGCGAGATGGACGCGGACGTCTACCTGCTCACGGAGTATCTCTACGTCGACACCTCGGCGGGGGACATGATGACGTCGAAGTGGACCGCCGACATGGCACTCCGCATCGACAAGCTGGCGGAACTGCGACGCGAGTTCCCGGGATACGAGGTCGCGACGTCCGGTGAGCTGATCACGCTCTCCCGGCTCCCCATCGTCGCGCAGCGCGGGCTCGACATGACCCCGTGGCTGCCAGAGGACCAGAAGGCGGTTCCGGAGGTGATGCGGGACTGGCCGACCTCCTACACGGTCGAGACGCTGCGCACCGACATCCGGGTGAACGGCACGGCCGTCTCCTTCTACAACACGCAGATCAACCAGCCCCCCACCGGATGGCGGCTGTACGACGGCGAGGTCCGCGCCTCCAACCAGTACGCCCACAGCCGGCGGGAGGCGAGCTACCGGGCGCTTCGCGCCGACATCGAGGCGAACGACAACTCGGTGGTGCTCGCCGGTGACCTGAACACCACCCCGGCGATGGGGATGCTCCGGCTGCTGCCGGAGAAGCTGGTCGACCACACCCAGGCGCTGCCGTCCCTCTACCCGGCCACCTACCTCGCCGGAACCGCCGAGCTCTGGCGGATCGACTGGGTGTTCACCACACCGGACGTCGTCGTGCACAGCTACGAGATGCCCGGAGCCGCCGGACTGTCCGACCACCGTCCTCAGCAAACGGTTCTATCGGTCGGCCACTGAGCCGTGGAAGGAATTGACATGACGGAACCGGCGACCGCGCGACCCGAGGATGTCGCGGTCATCGTGCCGAACTACAACAAGAAGAAGACTCTCCGAGCCTGCCTGGAGGCGGTGTACGCGCAGACGTACCCCCCGGCAGAGGTGATCGTGGTCGACGACCGCAGCACGGACGGCTCGCTGGACATCGCGCGGGAGTTCCCGTGCACGATCGTCGAGCTGCCGACCAACCAGGGGCCGTCGGGGGCACGCAACACCGGGGTCGACTCCAGCAGCGCGCCCCTGCTGTTCTTCGTGGACTCCGACACGGCGCTCGCCCCGGACGCCGTGGAGAACGCGGTGCGGGCCTACCGGGAGACGCCCGACTGCGGCATGGTCCAGGGGATCTACGACAAGGAGCCGCTGTACGACGACGGCCTGGTGGAGAGATACCGCGTCTTCTCCGAGCACTTCGACCGCCAGCGGGCGGTGTCCACGTTCCTGTCCAACTCGCTGATCCCGCGTACGGTCTACCGCGAGGCGGGCGGGCTGGACGAGCGGCTGCGCGACGGCGAGGACTTCGAGTTCGGCAACCGGGTGCCGTCCAAGTACCGGCTGGTGGTGACCGCGACCGTGGTCACCAGGGCGGACGACGTCGACCGGTTCTGGGAGTGCATGTGGGAGCGGTTCGTCAGGGCCAGCACCCTTCCGGTGATCATGTTGCGGGCGCGGCGGCTGTACGACGACGACACGATCGGGTTCCGGCTGGACATGATCGGCCCGGATCCCCGCACCCGCCGCCTGCCGCCGCGGATCTCCTCCGTCTCGGCGGCGCTGAGCCTGTTCACGCTGCCGTTCGTCTTCCTCGTGCCGTGGCTGCTGGTGGTGCTCGCGCTGCTGCTGGCGGCGTTCGTGACGGTGAACCGTGACTTCCTCCGATACTCCCACCGCCACCGGGGCGCGGGCTTCGCGTTCCAGATGGCCGCGATGCAGTTCTGCTACCACACGGCGTTCTTCCTCGGAGCCGGTGCGGGGCTGCCGCGGCTCGTCTACGAGCTGCTTCGCCGCCAGGGGCATCCGGCCAAGACCGGTCTGACCCCGGTCTCCCCGGCCGGTGCGCCCGAGTGACCGAGAGCCGGCCGTGGCGCCCGTCGTGGCGCCTGCCCCGCGCGCTCGTGCGCGCCCTGGTCGCGGCGTTCGCGCTGGTCCTGGTGGGCGCGGTGGCGGCGGCACTGGCAGGGCAGGACTGGAGCGTGGTCTCCGTCATGCTCGCCAGGAGCGACGGCGGGCGGATCGGCCTCCTGCTGGCCGGCGCGCTGCTGATCAGCATGGCCGGGCTGGGGTTCGGCTACCTGGCGTGGCGGGCGGTGCTGTTCGAGCTCGGCCCGCCGGTCGGCGAACCGCGGGTGGCACGCGTCTTCTTCGTGACGTTCCTGAGCAAGTACGTGCCGGGGAAGGTGCCGGGCCTGATCGCCGCGACCAAGGTGGCCACGGCCAACGGCGTCGGTTTCGGGCGGCTGATGGGCACGGCGGCGCTGAGCATGAGCCTGGTCCTGCTGACCGGCCTCACGATCGGGCTGCTCGCGGGCGTGCACATGCTCGGCACCCAGGTGGCGTGGCTGGTGGCGGTGGCGGCGGTGCTGATCGTGGTCGTGCTGGTACGGCCGCAGCTGGTCAACCACGGCGCGCACCTGGTGCTGCGGGTGCTGCGCCGGCCGGACCCGGCCAGGTCGGCCTCGCCGCGCGGGATACGGTTCGCGGTCGTCGCGCAGGCGGTGTCGTGGCTGGTCACCGGCCTGCACCTGTGGCTGCTGGCGGTCGCGATGGGGGCCGACCCGCTGCGGTCCCTGGGACTGTGCGTGGGCGCGTTCACCCTGGCCACGACGGTCGGGATGCTGACGGTCGTGCTGCCCGACGGGATCGGCGTCCGCGAGGCGGTGCTGACCGCCGCCCTGACGGTGGTGCTGCCCGCGCCGGCGGCCGCGGTGGTGGCGGTGGCCAGCCGGCTGGTCTCCACGGTCGGCGAGGTGGCGCTGGGAGCGGCGGCGCTGGCGGTGGCCGAGGTCGTCATCCGGCGTAGCCCGGCCCCGGCCCCGGCCTCGACGCCGGAGCCGGAGCCCGCACCGGAACCGGCGCCGGCGGGAGACAAGTAGTCCTGACAAGCATCGGAACAGACCAACGCGTGCGAGCGTCCGCCGGGCGGGTCCCCTCCCGGCCGGCGGGCGCCCGCCAACCCGAAGGGGTCATCGACCATGGATGAGCAGCGGCCACTGGTCTCGGTCATCATTCCCAACTACAACTACGCCCGTACGCTGGACCTGTGCCTGAGCGCGCTGGAGCGGCAGGACTACCCGCACATCGAAGTGATCGTCGTCGACGACCGGAGCACCGACGACTCGGTGGAGATAGCCCACCGGCACGGGGTGCGGGTGCTGGTCACCGACACCAACATCGGGGCGCCGGCGGCGCGCAACCTCGGTGTCGAGCACGCGCGCGGGGAGGTGCTGTTCTTCCTCGACTCGGATGTGGCGCTCACCCCCGACACGGTCGGCAACGCGGTGGCGCTGCTCACGTCCGATCCCACGCTGGGGGTGGTGTGCGGCACCTACGAGCCGGAGCCGCTGATCCCCGACAGCCGCGTGGAGCGGTACCGCAGCCTCCAGCTGCACTACTGGATCTCCGGTGACGCGGGCGACATCACCACGATCTACTCGGCGATCTTCGCGATGTGGACCAGGGTCTTCCACGAGATCGGCCCGCTCAACCCGGCGTTGCGCCACAGCGAGAACGCCGACTACGGCCACCGGATCACCCAGCGCTACCGGATCGTGCTGGACACCGCGATCAGGGGCGCGCACGACCACGACGACAAGCTGAGCGTGGTGCTGTCGAAGTTCTTCCACCGCGCGCGCCTGCACATCCCGCTGTACCTGCGCCGGCCGGACTTCAACGGCGGCCCGACCAACAGCAGCCGCGGCTGGGGGTCGCTCGCCGCCCTGTTCGCGGTGGTCACCGTGGCGTTGCCGGTGCTGTTCGGCCCGCTCTGGCTGCTCGTGCCGCTCGTGCTGCTGGCCGGCTCCATCGCCTCCGACCTGGGGATGTACCGCTTCGTCTCGGGGTACGCCGGTGCGGCGTTCACCGTCTACTTCACCGCGATCCACTTCCTGGTGAACGTCACCGTCGCGCTGGCGGTGTTCGTGGGTGCCGCGCAGTGCGTGCTGTCCAGCAGGTTCCGCCATACCTACGACATGCCGGAGACGTCCGCGCCGGCGATGGGGGCGTGAACGATGGACGGCCCGCTGGTATCGGTGATCGTGCCCAACTACAACTACGCCGGCTCCCTGGAACTCTGCCTGCGCGCCCTGCAGGAGCAGACGTACCGGCCGATCGAGCTGATCATGGTGGACGACGGCAGCACCGACGACTCCGTCGCGGTCGCGGAGCGGCTCGGTGTCCGGGTCGTCCACACCGAGCGCAACATGGGGGTGGCCGGCGCGCGCAACCTCGGCACCACCCACGCCCGTGGCGAGATCCTGGTGTTCGTCGACTCCGACGTGGCCGCCTACCCCGACTCCGTCGAGGTGGCGGTGGGCATGCTCGCGGCCGACCCGCGGCTGGGGGCGGTGTGCAGCATCCACGACCCGGAGCCGCTGATCCGCGACAGTCTCGTCGAGGAGTACCGGGCACTGCAGTACCACTACTGGACGGCGAGTTCCGAGGGGCCCATCTCGTTCCTCTTCCCGGCCATGGTCGCGATGCCCCGCCGCGTGTTCGACGAGGTCGGGGAGTTCAACACCCGGCTGCGCGAGACCGAGGAGGTCGACTACGGCCACCGCCTCACCCAGCGGTACGACATGGTGCTCACCTCGGCGGTGCGCTCCCGGCACGACCACGACGACGAGCTGGTCAAGTTGCTGCGCAAGCTGTTCAAGCGGGGGCGCGCCCGGGTGCCGCTGTACGCGCGGCGCAAGCGCTTCGCTCGCGGGTTCGAGACCTCGAACCGGGCCGGCGGCAGCCTCGCCGCGCTGGCGGCGGTGGCCACGCTGCCGGCGCTGGCGTTCGGCCCGGCCGGCGCCGCGCTGCCGGCCCTCGCCCTGGCCGTGTCGATCCTGGCGGACCTCGGCATGTACCGGTTCGTGTTGCGGCGACGCGGCCCGCTCTTCCTGCTCTACTACGGTACGGTGCATTTCGTGGTGAACGTGACCATCGCCGCCGGGGTGGCGGCCGGTGTCGTGCAGTGGTTCTGCTCCGCCAGGTTCCGCGGGCTCTACGATTCCGACCTGCTCGTGCGGCCCTCGGCCGCCGGGGAGGCGGCGACGTGACGGCCCGTCGGTGCCCGCCCGCGCCACACGTACGTTCCGGACCCGGCCGCCGTCGATGACCGATACGCGGGTGGTGACCGCGACCGCCGGGCCGAGGCCCGCCCGGCGGTCGCGCTGGTGGACCTGGCCGCTGCTGTCCGCGCCGGTCGCCTGGCTGGTGTTCGTGGCGCTCCATCGCCTGCTGTCCGGCCGGGTGTGGTGGTGGCAGGCCCTGGAGGTCGTCCCGCCGTTCGCCTTCGCGGTCCTCCCGGTCCTGCTGCTCGCGGTGGCCCTGCCGGCGCGCCGGGCGCGGGGGTGGATCGCGGCGGTGACGCTCGCCTCCCTGGTGCTCGGCGGAGGCCTGAGCGGGCTCAACCCCGCCGCCCTGTGGCACCGTCCCCCGCCCGCCCCGCCGGGCGCGATCACGGTGTTCTCCTGGAACACGTTGTACTGGGACATGGTGGCGGGCGGGGAGACGATGCCACCGCCCACCGGCACGCCGGCACGTGACGTCGACGACTTCTACCGGTATCTGCACGACCAGAAGGCGGACGTGTATCTCCTGCAGGAGTACGTCTACTTCGGCCCGGACTCGAAGGCGATCCGGGTGGACGACCTGGTCAGGCTGCGCCGGGAGTTCCCCGGCTACCACATCGCCGCGGCGAGCGAGATGGTGACGGTCTCCCGCTTCCCGATCGTCCTGGAGCGGGGGCTCGACCTCCGCCCGTGGGTGTCGGAGAAACAGGACGCGGTCCTGCCCCCCGATCCGGGTCTGCCCGATTTCTCCGCGGTGAAGACACTGCGCACGGACGTACGCGTCGGCGGGAACGGCGGGAACGGCGGGAAGATCGTCTCGTTCTACAACACGCACATCAACTCCCCCGTCCACGCGTTCCCGCAGGGCCCGGACCCCCGCCGCCTCAACCGGACCCAGCACGAGCGGCGGCAGGCCAACCTCCGCGCGCTCGCGGCCGACGTGGAGGGGAACCCGCACCCGACCGTGCTGGCCGGGGATTTCAACGCCTCACCGGCGATGGGCATCCTGCGCCTGCTGCCGGACCGGCTGGTCGACGCGACCCCGGTGCTCGAGTCGCTCTACCCCACCTCCTGGGACGACCGATGGCCGCTGTGGCGGATCGACTGGGCGTTCACCACGCCGGACGTCACCGTGCACCGGTACGGGCTGGTGTGGTCGGAGGGCCTTTCCGACCACAGCGGGCAACGCCTGGTCGTCTCGACGAGCGGGTGATCCGGAGAAGAGGGGACGGGGCTCCGGGGGCTCCGGGGGTTCCGGGAGAACGGTCAGGGCCTGGACAGCACCCGGTCGGGCACGTGGGCCGCGGGACGGGTCCAGCTCGGCGGCTGCCCGAGTGGGGCCCAGCCGGCGACGGCGTGGTGGGCGCCGGCCAGGACCACCTCCTCGGCCGCCCAGACCGGCAGGTCGTGGTCGCCGCGCAGGATCTCCTGGTGTAGCGCGCGCAGCTCCGGCCCCGGCTCGATGCCCAGGTGGTCGGCCAGGTATCCGCGCAGGCGCGCGTACTGGGCCACCGCCTCCGCGGTGCGTCCCAGGGCGCAGAGCGCGCGCATCAGCATGCTCGCGAGCGGCTCCACGAGCGGGTAGCGGGGAACGAGGGGGGTGAGTTCGGTGACCACCGCGTCGGGCCGTCCCAGCCGCAGGTGTGCCTGCGCCCAGGTGACGACGGCACCGACGAACTGCTGCTCGATGCTGTAGCGCATCCGGGAGGCCCAGTCTCCGGAGATGTCGGTCAGCGGCGAGCCGCGCCACAGTTCCATCGCCTCGGCCAGCAGCGCGGCCCGGACGGAGTCGTCGCCGGCATGGGTCTGCGCCTGTTTCGCCAGACGGTGGAACCGGTGGGCGTCCACCCGGTCGGGATCGGCCTCCAGCACGTAGCCGCCGCCGCGGCGCTCGATGGCGACCGCGGTTCCCGCCAGTGCCTGCCGCAGGCGTGCGATGTGGGCGTACAGCGAATCCGTGGCCCGGTCCGGTGGAAGATTCCAGACCCGGTCGATCAACGTCTGAAGTGGCACGGGATGGTTGACGTCGACCGCGAGGGCGGCCAGCACCGCACGTCGTTGCGGTGGTCCCAGGGGAACGCGCCGGCCGTCGGCGGTCACCTCGACCGGGCCCAGTATGCGGACTTCCATGCTTTCCTTCCGTGTCGCTCTCACAACGGGACGGGCTGGTGGGCGAGCACGAGCGTCACCCCCAGGGTGGCGGCCCACAACATCGAGTTGGCGACCATGACACGGTCCCGCAGCAGGATCCGGACCGGGTCACCGCCGCCTTCGTCCATCAGTTGGATCTGCAGGTAGCGGAAGAGGGCGAAGAGCGCGAAGGGCGTGGACAGCAGCATCGCCGTCTGGCCGTACTGCGGGCCGAACGGGCCCTCCTCGCGCAGGTAGATGAGGCCGGAGACGAGGGCGAGCACGGAGGCGATCTGCAGCAGCCAGTTGGTCAGCTCCATCGAGTAGCCGTGGAGCGCCGGCCGGTGCGCGGCACCGCTCTTCAGCTCCTGGCGCCGCTTGCCGATGAGCAGCAGCAGGGACATCGAGAACACCGTGACCAGCAGCCAGGCGGCGGCCCGTCCTCCGGCCACCTCGTACCCCTGGACGACCCGGAGGACGAAACAGACCGCTATCGTGCCCACGTCGACCAGCGGGATGTGTTTGAGATAGCGGCTGTACGCGATGTTGATCAGGAGGTACACCACGATGGGCCAGTACGGTCCCGGGGTGAGGGCGATGACGGCGGTGAGCAGCGCGAGCAGGCCGGCGCAGTAGGCGTAGGCGACCCTGATCCCCACGCGACCGGCGGCGACGGGACGGTGACGCTTGACGGGATGGTGCAGGTCACGGTGCCGGTCGGCGATGTCGTTGCCGACGTAGACGGCGGAGGAGGCCAGGATGAACGCGACCGTGGCCAGGACGATCTCGACCACGGTGGCGAGGTTCCACAGGGAGGTGTCGATGAGCGCGAGCGGGACGAGGAGGATCGCCTTGGTCGCGTGCGAGGGCCGTATCAGCCTGAAGAGGTCCGTGACCAGGCGTGGCCGGGCTTCCGCTTTCTGGTCCGAGGCAGGTCCCCTGGGCCGTGGGAGTTCTGGAATGTCTGCCGATTCGACGACGTACATGCTTTCCTCGTCATTTCAGAAGAAGACTTTCGCCAGCGACAGCGCGCCCTGCCGCCACGCGTCGCGGCTGGTCTGGCCGGCACCCCGCGGTGAGCCGGCGGTGCGATGCTCCCGCCACCAGGCGTACGTGCGGAGGATCGCGTCCCGGTTGGACAGCCGGGGCCGGAAGCCGAGCCGGTCCCTGGCCTTGTCGATGCTGACGTAGGAGTCGGCGAGCAGCTTGTGCACCAGCCGCCCGTACACCGGGGACAGCCGGGTCCGCTCCAGCAGCCGGAGTCCGGCCAGGGCCGGCCGGACGGGCAGTGACACGACGCGCCTGCCGTGCCCGGCCGTGTCGAGCACCGCCTGGAAGTCCTCCCGCAGCGTGCCGAACTCCGCGGCCGCGAGGTTGTAGGTGTCGTTCGCGACGTCCGCCGGTGCCGTCAGGACGCCGGCCACGGCGTCCACCAGGTCCTCTATGGCGAGCATCTGGATGCGTACGTCCCCGCGGCCGAGGACCGGGAAGTTCCGGCCCTCCTCGGCCCACTCGAAGAGCATCGCGAACAGGCCCATCCGGCCGGGACCGAGGAAGGTCTTGGGGCGCAGGATCGGCACGCACATCCCGCCGGCCCGATACTTGTCGGCCAGTTCCTCCGCCTCGGTCTTGGCCCTGGTGTAGGGGTCGACCGGCTCGCGCGGATGCTCCTCCGGGGTGGGCACCAGTTTCGGGAGCCCGTACACGGCGGTGGAGGAGATGTGGACCGTCCGCTCCACCCCGGCCCGGCGCGCGGCCTCCAGCACGCTGTGGGTGCCTCCGACGATCAGGCTCTGGATCTGTTCCGCCGGATAGCTCGGCAGCGCGCCGGCGCAGTGCACGACCGCGTCCGCCCCGGCCATCGCCTCGGTCATCAGCGCGACGTCGCGCACGTCGCCGACCCGGTGTTCCGATCCCGGGACCGGGTCGGACGGCGGGCGCAGGTCCACGCCGATCACCTCGTGGCCCGCGGGCACGAGCCGCCGGACCAGGTTGCCGCCGAGCATCCCGGCGCTGCCGGTCACTACGACCCGAGAGGCCACCGCGATCCCACCTTCTCCCGTACGAACCGGGCGAGCAGCCGCGGCAGGCCCTTGGACAGGGTCTTGTCGAGGCTCTGCACGAAGTACTCGACGTCGTCGGGTTCGATGGCGAGGGTCGGCGCGACGACGAGCGGGTTCTCGACGTTCGGGCTGTAGTACGACACGATGTCGTGCTCGCGGTAGAGCTCGGCGATCACCGAGAGGGTGATCAGCTTGGTGCGGAAGTGCGGGTCGCCGGAGAAGCCCGGCGCCAGCTTGCCGGCCAGGTCGAGCACCTTGGGACCACCGGTCAGGAACACCCCCCACAGCGCCCCCGTACCGGTCACCTGGCCGACCACGTCCGGGTAACGCTTCTGGATGTTCTCCAGTCCGGGCTTCAGGATGCGCTCGATCTGCCGCGCCCGCGCGGGATAGTCCTCCTCGACGATCACGTTGATCGCCTCGATCGCGGTGGCGGTCTCCTCGCCGAACCCGTAGTAGGTCGTGCTGTGCAGGATGACGTCGGAGAGCCGGTCGTACGCCTTGCGGAAGATGGGCTCCCGCGCGGTGTACCCGGCGATCGACGCCTTCCCGCCGCCCAGCGACTTCGAGTAGACGAGGATGTCGGGCAGCAGGCCCGGATGGCGCATGAAGTAGAAGAGGCTGCCGGTCTTGCCCCAGCCGGTGTACACCTCGTCGAAGATCATGATGATGTCGTGCTCGTCACAGAGCCGTCGCAGCTCGTGCAGGTCCGCCTCCGACCAGGAGCGCATGCTCGACGCGCTGAACGGCTCGACCATGATCGCGTAGACGTCGCACCTCCCCTCGGGGGTGCGCGCGGCGTCGACCGCCGCCCGCACGGCCGCGAGGTCGCCGTACGGATGGACGACGATCCCCGGGAGCCCGGGGAACCGGAACGAGTTCTCCGACGATCCGGTCAGGCTTCCCGCCCCGAGGGTCTTGCCGTGGAAGCTGATGTCGGATCGCAGGATGGTGTTGCGCCGCCCGCCGTGATACTTGTACGCCATCTTGATGGCGCCCTCGTTGGCCTCGGCACCCGAGTTCGGGAAGTAGGAGATGTTCAGGTCGCCGGGCAGCAGCGTGGCCACGTTGTGGCTCAGCGCGGCCACGTACGGGGAGAAGAACGCCTTGTGGACCTCCATGCGCCCGGCGTCGGCGAAACGACGCCGGGCCGCCAGGATGCGCGGGTGGTTGTGGCCGTGGTTGAGGACGCCGACCCCTCCGGTGACGTCGAGGATCCGGCGGCCGTCACGGGTCCAGATCCAGGCGCCCTCGGCTCGCTCGGCGAGCTCGCGACCGAAGCCGAACGAGGTCATGAGGTTGACCTGACTGCGGCTGACGTACTTCCCGTACAGGTTCTGGACCTGTTTCACGGTAAGGTTTTCACACTCATCGATGCCGATTAGCTCCGACACGTTCGACCTTTCCTGGCGTTTTCCGCGATTTTGCAGCTGCTGGCGTCACAGGTGAGTTCGGTCCGAGGATGGCAATCGTCGCGAGGTGGGTGCCTGTCGGGCTCCTGCGGCAGCGCCGCCGCTGTCACCGGCCAACCCCTGGGTCTTCCTGCGCAAGGTGTCGGCCTTCTCTCTAGAGGTATGAGAAGACGAGAGACATCTCGCTAATGGTGTTAAATGTGGCTATACCTCGCACCATACAAATCTGTATAGGTTGATGCCGTGGCGCGTTGAACCGCGAGCGGAAAAGGGCGATGTGACGCGCCGGCTCGGGATTTCGTCTTTCGGAGAACCCGTGGCCGTCGCGTTCACGTGTGGCGATGGTTTCGGGCATACCGGATTCCGCGATTACGGCGGGCGGGCATGAGAATATTTCCAGCGTGTAAATCCCCTGGATTACGGCTGATGGGCGTGCGGATTATTTCCAGCGTGTAAGGTTTCCGGCCGGTTCCGATCGCTCATTCTCGTCGCCGCCGATCGGGTGGAGCGCTCCCATGCGGCGAGCGGCGAATTCCGGCGCGGCCGGCGCGGCGATCTCACCTTCGCGGTCCCCGGACGCTCCGCCGCCGGACCGGCGACTCTCCGAGGGAGCCCCGGTGTCCCTAGCCGCCCCACCCGTACGACGGCCGGTACCGGACGACGCCGCGGGCGATCGGCATGCCGGTGCCGTCCCCCGCCGCGCCGGGCACCTGGCGCGCGGTGGAGATCAGGTCGGCCATCTTGGCGTTGAGCCATCGGGGATCGGCCGTGCAGCCGTCGGGCGGCATGCCGAAGCGGCCGAGTGCCAGGCGACCGAACTTGGCGTCCCGCCGGGTTCGCCGGTTGCACACGTCACCGAGAGTGCAGGCGATGACGAGGGAGCTGTGCAGCGCCCGCCGTACGGCCTGCACCTGCTCCTCCTCGGTCTCCTCCTGCCGGGTCCGTTCGCGGGCGAACAGGCAGAGCAGGTCGTGCATGCGATACCGGTCCACGTCGCGGGCCTCGAGGAGCTGAACGTCCGCGAGATGGTCCAGGAGATCCGCGGTCTGTTCCTCCGAGCGGTCGGCCAGCGCCGCGGCGACCGCGACGCTGATGTCGGACCCGCCGAGCAGGCCCAGCAGCCGGAACATACGGGAGTGCTCGGCCTCCAGGCTGCGGTAACTCACCATGAAACAGGCCCGGACCGCCCGGTCGTCGGCCTGCAGCTCGGACAGGCGGTGGTCCTCGACCGCGAGCCTGGCGGCGAGGACCCGCAGCGACAGGCCCGGCCGGGCGATCAGCCGGGCGGCGGCGATCCTGATCGCCAACGGCAGGCCGCCGCAGAGCCGTACGATCGCGCGCGCCGCCCGGGGGTCGGCGGCGACGCGCTCCTCGCCGATCAGGCGGCTCAGCAGGGTGGTCGTCTCGTCCTCGGCCATGACGTCGAGGCGCAGATGCGTGACGGTGTCCAGAGAGGTCAGCATCCTCCGGGCGGTGATCAGCACGCAGCAGGTGGGGCTCGCGGGCAGCAACGGCCGTACCTGCGCGGCGTCCCGGGCGTTGTCGAACAGGAACAGCAGGCGCTTGCCGTCGGTCAGCGAGCGGAACCGCGCGGCGGCCTCGTCCACCTCGGTCGGCACGGCCGCGTCGTCGCCGCCGAGGGAACGTAACAGGCGGGCGAGGACCTCGGCCGGGTTCAGCGGCTTGACGTTGGGGGTGGAGCCGTGCAGGTTCACGTAGAGCTGTCCGTCGGGGAACCGGTCCGCGATCTGGTGGGCGACGTGCACGGCGAACGCCGACTTGCCGATCCCGGCCGCTCCGGCGACCGCGGAGACGGCGATCCGGCCCGGGCCCGCGGAGATCAGCGCCGTCCGCAGCCGTGAGATCTCGGCGGCACGCCCGGTGAAGGCGGCCGAGTCGATCGGGAGCTCTGCCGGGGCGAACACCCTGCGGGCGATGACCGACGGTGACGGCGCCGCCAGTACGGAGTCGTCGACGAGGATCTGCTGGTGCATGCGGATCAGGTCCGGGCCGGGGTCGACGCCCAGCTCCGCGGCGAGCGTCTCCCGCGCGCGCTGGTACACCGCGAGCGCGTCGGCCCGGCGTCCGGAGCGGTACAGGGCGAGCATGAGCTGTGCCCGGAGCCGTTCGTTCAGCGGATCCCTGCGCGTCAGAGCCTCCAGATCGGCGAGCACCTCGCCGTGCTGGCCCAGCGCCAGGCGGGCCTCCAGCGAGGCGTCCACGACGGTCGTCCTCAGCCGCTCCAACCGCGCCGCCTCGCCCCGCAACGGCTCGGGCAGGGACAACCCCTCCAGAACCGCCTCGGCGCGCCAGAGGCCCAGAGCCCGGGTGTACCGTTCGAGCGCGACGTCATTTCTCCCTTCGGATAACATCAGACGTCCTTGAGCGGCGAGTTCTTCGAACAATCTCACGTCTGTTTCACCGGGAGCGACCCGGAGCACGTAGCCGTTGGAACCCGCCTCGATCCGGGAAGGCGAACCAAGCGCCCGGCGCAGCGCGGAGATATAGGTGTAGAGGTTCGACTCGGCGTTGACGGGAGCCTGTTCACCCCACAACCAGTCGAGCATTCGACGGGTGGGGATCGCCTTGCCCGCATTGAGCAGCAGGGCGGCGAGCAACACCCGCTGTTTGCGCCGTCCGAGGGCGATCGGCTGCCCATTGGCCGCCCGCACTTCGATCGGTCCAAGAATCTTGAAATCCATCGGCATCACTCTTCAGCGCATAACCATGCACCAACATGAAACGTACAAATGCGTATAATTCCTGTTTTACATAGCGACTCATGATCGCGGTCCTCAACCTTCGGAGGGTACTCACCTGAAGGGAAGAAAAAGATTACGCGGCAGACATCCCCGGACGCCCGCACTCCGGTGCGGCGTTCCGCGGCGCGTATTGTGATCGCCCCTGCTCGGCCACTCCGACCAGGGGCGTCGCGCGGGAGGGGAGGGGCGCGTCACGGCGCGCGCCCTGGGCCGGCGGGCCGATGCCGCCCGCGCGCCCGGCGCGAACATCCACCGTTCCCGGGTCCGCCGGCCCAGGGCGGCCGGTCACCCCACGGGTGTTCGACCGCGTCGCCGGAAGAGTCCGGCGGCCCCGTACGCGAGGCGGCCGCCGGTTCCTCGTGTTCTCGCGCCACCGGGTCACCGTGGTCTCCCCGGTGGCGGGCGACGGGGGCGGCCGGTCTCCCGGCTCAGCCCTCCGCGCGCTTCTGGCGCTCGTTGTAGGCCCTCATCCGGGGGGGATAACCGGTCAGCTGCACGTCGTAGACCGGCAGGGCCAGGTCACGGGCCACCTTGCGGATCACCGCGGGGGAGCCGACCCGGCGCCGGGTCCACTCACCGTCGTCGGCGACGGCCACCGCCGTGGTGTTCGTCGCGAAGGTCTCGGGCTCGACGTAGAACTCGACGCCCCTGCGCGACTTCGCGAAGGCGATGAGCGACTCGACGTCGGCGTCGGTCGTGGCGCGGTCGAACTTGGCGATCCTCGGCCCGCGCAGGCGCCTCAACCCATAGCGATCTCGCCATCTCATGTTTCCTTGTATACCTCTCCTGCTCGTTCCATGGCGGAAGGCCAGGGATGGGTCTCAGGGGCTTATGGGGGTTCATCCTGATATACGAGGCCGACAATCTGGACGAGCATTGAGGTCGAAGCGGCGACGAAAGGGTATCGGTCTCATGGCAGGCACAGCGACACCAGCGGGCCCGGGGCACGGGGGAGTGCCTGCGACAGGTCCTCAGCCCGGCCACGCGGGGCTTCGGGTCAGCAACCAGGATCGTGAGCGGGTGGTCGAGCACGTCCAGACCGCCTACGCGGAGGGAAGGCTCGACAAGCTCGAGTTCGACGACAGGCTGGAGCGGGCGATGACGGCCCGCGTCCACGGTGACCTCGTCCCGATCATGAACGAGCTGTACGGCACGCATCCGGCCCGGCCCGTGTCCTACCCGCCCGTCACGAGCCGGGTTCCGGCCGCGTACGGTCATCACGGCCGCCTCGGCGGGCGGGGTGAAACCGGAGGCGAGCGTCTGGGCGCGATGGCGTCCCACCTGCTCCCGCTGGTCGGCCTTCCCGTCATCGGCCCGGCGGTCATGATGCTCACCGCGGGCAAGACCTCGCCCTACGTCCGGGCCCACTCGGTCGAGGCACTCAACTTCCAGCTGACGATGCTCGCGGCTACCATCGTGCTGGCGATCACGTTCATAGGCTTCGTCCTGACGCCCCTGCTCTGGATCGGCGGCGTGGTCCTGTCCGTGGTCGGCGCCGTTGCCGCGGCGGGTGACGGTGACTTCCGGTACCCCCTCACGCTGCGTCTCGTGAAATGACGACCGCGGCGTCCCGGGAACAGGCGACCGCGTGGCGGGACGTCAGAGCATGAGGGAGCGGACCATGTCGACGGTGTCGGCCTGGTCCGCCGTCTTGTCGGTGCGGTAGCGGACGACCCTGGCGAAGCGCAGCGCCATGCCGCCGGGGTAGCGGCTCGACTGCTGCACGCCGTCGAAGGCGATCTCGACGACCGTCTCGGGGCGGACGGTGACCGTCCAGCCGTCGGTGGGGCCCTCGGCGATGCCGAGGAAACGGTCGGTCTGCCAGGCGAGCAGCTCGTCGGTCAGGCCCTTGAAGGTCTTGCCGAGCATGACGAACCCGCCGGTCAGCGGGTCGCGGGCGCCCAGGTGCAGGTTGGAGAGCCTTCCCTCGCGGCGGCCGCTCCCCCATTCGGCGGCCAGGACGACGAGGTCGAGCGTGTGCCGGGGCTTCACCTTGATCCAGCCGGCTCCGCGCCGCCCGGCGGCGTAGGGCGCCAGGAGCGACTTGACCACCACGCCCTCGTGGCCGCTCCTGATCACGTCCTTGAAGAACGCCTCGCCGTCCGCGACGTCGCCGGTGACCAGGCGGGGGGTCACCAGCTCCGGGGGCACGGCGGCGGCCAGGGCCGCGTGGCGCGCCTCGCCCGGCAGGTCGAGCAGGTCGGCGCCGTCGACCCGCAGCGCGTCGAAGAAGAAGACGCTCAGCGGGGTCCTCTCTCTCGCGCGCGGCACGTCGGTGCGGCTGGACACGCGGCCCGAGGTGACCTGGAAGGGCTCGGGGCGGCCGTCGGCGCGCAGCGCGATGACCTCGCCGTCGAGGACCAGGTCGCGGGAGGTCAGGGTGCTCATCGCCTCGACCAGCTCGGGCACCTGCGCGGTGATGTCCTCGAGGGCACGGGTGAAGACGGTGATCCGGTCGCCCGAGCGGTGCGCCTGGACCCTGACGCCGTCGAGCTTCCACTCGACGGCGACCGGCCCGCCGAGCTTGCCGAACGCGGCCGCGATGGAGGTGGCGCTCTGGGCGAGCATCGGCGACACCGGGCGGCCGACCTCCAGGTGGAAGGCGCGCAGTGCCTCGATCCCGCCGCCGAGGGCGGCGGCGCCGACGGCGGGAAGCCAGCCGCGCAGCGTCAGCGCCCGCCTGACCTCGGCGGCCGGCACCCCGGCGGCCTTCGCCACGGCCTCGACCATCACTCCCTCAAGCGCGCCCTGGCGCAGCTCGCCCCGGAGCAGCCGTGACAGGAAGACCTGCTCCTGGCGGGTGAGGGCGCCGAACAGCTCGGCGACCAGCGTCCTGCGCGCGTTCTGCGAGCCGGGGCCGGCCAGGGCCTTGATCCGGTCGAGGAGGTCGTGCACCCCGCGCAGGGTGGCGGTGGCGGCCAGCCGGGGTTCGGGCGGATCCTGCAGGCTCGTCCAGCCCACGCCGACGTTGCGCTGCGGCAGCTCCCCGGAGAGGTAGGCGATGGCGATCTCCGCCTCGTCCGGCTCGACCCTGCCGAGCAGCTCCGCGAGGTGGGCGGTCTTCGCCAGCCGGGCGGAGCTGGCGGTCACGGCTGCCGAGGTGCGCGCGAGGTCGATCAACAACACAATGGCCAGCTTAAGAGCTGCAAGCGGCATTTCGGTGAGGTGAGGCGCTGCTTTTCGGAGTCGCCGCGTTTCCGGGAGGGCGCGGGGGAGTGACAGGAGACACGTCGGGCGGGCCACCCGTCGCCGGTGAGGCCCGCCCGTGCCGTCTCGCCCCCGGGCGTCAGCTCACGCCGAGCAGGTCCACGACGAAGATGAGCGTCTCGCCCGGCTTGATGCGGTTGCCCGCGCCGGCGTTGCCGTAGCCGAGGTGCGGCGGGATGGTGAGGCGGCGGCGGCCGCCGACCTTCATGCCCGCGACACCCTGGTCCCAGCCCGCGATGACCCGGCCCCCGCCCAGCGGGAACTGGAAGGCGTCGCCGCGGTTCCACGACGCGTCGAACTCCTCGCCCGTCGAGAAGGCCACGCCGACGTAGTGCACGGTGACCTGGTGCCCCGCCTCGGCCTCCGGGCCGTCCCCTACGACGATGTCGACGATCTCCAGCTCCGAGGGCGGGGCGCCTTCCGGAAAGTCGATCTCCGGCTTCTCCAGTGCCACGTGGTTCTCCTTGGTTGGATACGCGCCGGTCGATTTCCGACCGGCCGGACGACTCTACGGGGTCCGGCGCCGCCACGAGAGACATGGGGCCCGGGGTGGCTTCCGCGTCGTCCCCTTCGAAGGAGCGAGTGGTCGTTTTCGAAGGAGCGCGTGTGGGCGGCCTCGCGCACGGCGGCGGCGAGACGCGTCACCTGCGGATCCCCCCGCGCGGGGGCGGCGGTCATCGGCGCCGCGGGTGCCGGCGGCGCGGGGAGCCATCGGGAGAGTCACTGGGGAGCGCTCTCTGAGAAAGAGAGTGACCCGCTCCGCGGGGAGTGTCAATAGCTCGGCGCGGCGCCATGGAACATGAAGGAAACGCGACCTTAATGTGACCTTTTGTTGTGGGAGCGCTCCATTCACGAGAAAATTCAACCTCTAAATCCCTCTGACCTGGTGAAACGTTCAGAGCCTCGGGAGAGCGCTCTCCATGAAAAGCTGATCGACGAGCTCCGATCGGCGCCGGGGGGACCGTTGACACGTAACCCGCTTGGCATCAATCTGCTCAGGGAGCGCTCTCTCCATGATCACTTATGAGGACCCAGGAGGGTTCCATGCGTACGTTACGCCAGCGGTTCCTCGCTCCGATGGTCGCCGTTTCCGCCCTGGCCCTGGGCCTGACCGCCTGCGGCGGTGGTGACGCCGGGACCACCGGGAGCGGCGGAGCGGCCTCCGCGCCGGCCGAGAAGATCAAGCTGACCGTCGGGCTGTTCAGCGACTTCCACTACGCGCCGCTGTACGAGGAGTTCAAGAAGACCCACCCCAACGTGGAGATCGTGGAGCGCCGCGCGCAGTTCAACGACCACCACACCAACCTCATCACCCAGCTGACCACCGGCGCGGGCGCCGCGGACGTGGTCGCCGTCGAGGGCGGTTACATCGGCGCCTTCACCCCCGTGCCGGACAAGTTCCACAACCTCAAGGAGTACGGCCTGGACAAGCGCCAGAGCGAGTACCTCGACTGGAAGTGGAAGCTGGGCGTCTCCAACGACGGCTCCGCGCTCCTGGGCCTGGGCACCGACGTCGGCGGCCTGGCCATGTGCTACCGCCCCGACCTGTTCAAGAAGGCCGGCCTGCCCACCGACCGCGAAGAGGTCGGAGCGCTCTGGCCGACGTGGGACGCCTACATCGAGACGGGCAAGAAGTTCGTCGCGGGCAAGGTGGAGGGCGCCAAGTTCACCGACGGCCCCGGCGAGCACTTCCGCGCCATGGTCGAGCAGGCCCCCGTCGGTTTCTACGACGCCCAGTACAACATCGTCGCCGCCACCAACCCCGAGGTGCGCAAGGCGTACGACATGGGCGTGAAGATGATCGACGCAGGCCTGTCGGCCAACCTCGCCGCCTTCTCGCCGCCGTGGAACACCGGCATCGCCAAGGGCACCTTCGCCACCATGGTCTGCCCCGCCTGGAAGACCGGCACGATCAAGGACCAGAAGCCCGGCGAGGGCACCTGGGACATCGCCTCCGTGCCCGGGGGCGGCGGCAACCAGGGCGGCACCCACCTGATGCTGCCCAAGCAGGGCAAGCACCCCAAGGAGGCCGCGGCGCTGATCGACCTGCTGACCAGCAAGGAGAGCCAGATCAAGCTCTTCAAGGAGGCCAGCGCGCTGCCCTCGCTGCCCGCCCTGTACGACGACCCCGCGGTGAAGGACTTCGTCAACCCGTACTTCGGCAACGCGCCGATCGGCAAGATCTTCACCGACGCCGCCAAGTCGCTCAAGCCCCAGCCCGTGGGCCCCAAGGCCGGTGACGTGCTGCAGGCGATCGGCAACGGTCTCCAGCGGGTCGACCAGGGCAAGCAGAACGCCGAGGAGGCCTGGGCGCAGGCGCTCAAGGACGTCGGCAGGATCAAGTAGTCGCCCCCCGGCCGGCTGGTCTCGCACCGGTCGGCCACCTGCTTGTGCCGCTGTCCCCGCGGGCGGCACGTCCCCGTGCCGGTGAGCCGCGTGGCTCCCGCCGCGACGGGCCGCATGCCCCCGCCGTCCAACGAATCGCCGAAAAGGAGCCGCCATGGCCACCCGCGCGCCCGATCGCCTGGCGGCGGTCCCACCGAACAGGCCGGTGCGACCTCGCCGCCGCCTCCGCCGCCACCTGGTTCACCAACTCGACGTCAAGGGCTCGCCGTACGCCTACGTGGCCCCGTTCTTCCTGCTGTTCTCCGCTTTCGGGTTGTTCCCCCTGGCCTACACCGCCTGGGTGAGCCTGCACGAGTGGACGCTGCTCCAGGACGAGCATCCCTTCGTCGGTCTGGACAACTTCAGGACGCTGCTCGCCGACGACTACTTCTGGAACGCCACCTTCAACACCCTGTCCATCGGGGTGCTGTCCACCGCGCCGCAGCTGCTGCTGGCCATCTGGCTGGCCCACCTGCTCAACCGGCCGCTGCGGGCGCAGACCTTCTTCCGCATCACGCTTCTGCTGCCCAACGTGACCAGCGTGGTCGCGGTGGTGGTCATCTTCAGCCAGCTGTTCGGCCGGGACTTCGGCATGATCAACTGGGTGTTCTCGCTGGTCGGCGTCGACGGTGTCGCCTGGAACGAGGGGGTGCTGAGCTCCCACTTCGCCATCTCCACCATGATCATGTGGCGGTGGACGGGCTACAACGCCCTCATCTTCCTGGCGGCCATGCAGGCCGTGCCGCGCGAGCTGTACGAGGCGGCCACCATCGACGGCGCGAGCGGGATGACCCAGCTTCGCAAGATCACCATCCCGATGATCAAACCCACGATCGTCTTCGTCGTCATCACCTCGACGATCGGCGCCATGCAGATCCTCGCCGAGCCGCTGCTGTTCAGCTCCTACATCATCACCGGAGGGGTGGACCGGCAGTACCAGACGCTCGCGCTGTTCATCTACGAGAACTTCACCAAGCTCGACTTCGGCTACGCCTCGGCCATCTCCTGGATGATGTTCGTCTTCATCGTGGTGATCGCCGGCATCAACTACCTGCTCACCCGTCGCGGGAAGGGAGGGCTGTCGTGAGCGCCCACACCGCCGTCTCCGCGGTCCGCCGTCGCTCCGGGAGCACGGCCCGCAGGCTCACCTACCTGACGCTGACCGCGGTGGCGTTCTTCTCCATGCTGCCGCTCTACTACAGCATCGTGGTGGCCTCCCGCGACAACGCGGCCCTGGCCGACGTCCCGCCGCCGCTGATCCCCGGCGGCAACTTCTTCGCCAACGTCGCGCGCGTCTTCGACACGGTCCCCTTCGCCCTGGCGATGCTCAACTCCGTCATCGTCTCCGGCTCCGTCGCTATCGCGGTGATGTTCTTCTCCACGCTGGCCGGATTCGCCTTCGCCAAGCTGCGCTTCCGCGGCCGCAACGCCCTGCTCCTGCTCACCGTGGCGACGATGATGGTGCCGACCCAGCTCGGCATCATCCCGCTGTACATGCTGATGGTGAAGCTGGAGTGGACCGGCACCATGTACGCGCTGATCGTGCCCGCGCTCGTCAACGCGTTCGGCGTGTTCTTCATGACCCAGTACCTCTCCCGGGCGCTGCCGACCGAGCTGCTGGAGGCGGGGCGGGTCGACGGCTGCAGCACCTGGGGCCTGTTCTGGCACGTCGTGCTCCCGGCCGCCCGCCCGGCGGCGGCCGTGCTCGGCATGCTCACCTTCATGTCGGTCTGGAACGACTACTTCTGGCCGCTGGTCGTCCTGACCCCGGAGGATCCGACGGTCCAGGTCGCCCTGTCCACGCTGGCCAGCGGATACGTCAACGACTACGTGCTCGGCCTGGCGGGTACCACGCTCGGCACGCTGCCACTGGTCATCGTGTTCGCGCTACTCGGCAAACAGATCATCGGAGGAATCATGCAGGGAGCGGTAAAGGGATGACCGTCGTCGGCACTCGGGGGGCCACCCTTACGGAAGGGCGTGCGGACTTCCCCACCGGTTTCGTCTGGGGCGCGGCCACCGCGTCCTACCAGATCGAGGGAGCCGTGAAGGAGGACGGCCGCGAGCCCTCGATCTGGGACACCTTCTCTCGCACCCCGGGCAAGGTCGTCGGGGGTGACACCGGCGACGTGGCGTGCGACCACTACTTCCGCCACGCCGACGACATCCGGTTGATGACCGAGCTGAACCTGGCCGCGTACCGGTTCTCGGTGGCCTGGCCCAGGGTCCAGCCGTACGGCAAGGGGCCCGTCAACACGCGCGGCCTCGACTTCTACAGCCGCCTGGTGGACAGGCTGCTCGAGGCGGGCATCACGCCGTACGCCACCCTCTACCACTGGGACCTCCCGCAGGCGCTGGAGGACGCGGGCGGCTGGCCCGAACGCGACACCGCCCACCGCTTCGAGGAGTACGCGGCGGCCGTGCACGCGCGGCTGGGAGACCGGGTCCGCAACTGGGCGACCCTCAACGAGCCGTGGGTGGCCGCCTTCCTCGGTTACGGCAACGGGGTGCACGCGCCCGGCAGGACCGACGCCGCGGCGGCCTTCCGCGCCGCGCACCACCTGTTGCTGGGGCACGGGATGGCGGCACGGACGCTCCGCGAGGGCGGCGCGGAGGAGATCTCGCTGGTCCTGAACCTGTCACCGGTGATCACCCCCGCCCAGGTGGACGACCCGGGGGCCGAGATCTCCGAGGCGGACGCGGAGGCGGTCGGCCGGATCGACACCCTGCTGGTCAGGCAGTTCGTCGACCCGGCGCTGCGCGGAGAGTATCCCGCGGGGTTCCTCGACATCGTCGGGCGCAACGGCGGCCTCGACCACATCTGGGATGGCGACCTGGCGACCATCAACCAGCCGATCGACCTGGTGGGCATCAACTACTACAATCCGTGCGTCGTGGAGGCGGGGCCCGGCGAGGCGGCCGACGCGGCGTGGCCGGGCAGCGAGGACATCCGGTTCTGCCCCGCGGACGGCGTGCCCGCCACCGCGATGGGCTGGCCGATCGTGCCGAACGGGCTCTCCCGCCTGCTGGTGCGGCTCTCCGACGACTACCCGGAGGTCGGCCTGATCATCACCGAGAACGGCGCGGCCTTCGACGACGTCGTGGAGGACGGCCACGTCCACGACACCCGCAGGACCGAGTATCTGGACGGCCACCTGCGCGCCGTGCACGCCGCGATCGCCGACGGGGCGGACGTGCGGGGTTACCTGGTCTGGTCTCTGCTGGATAATTTCGAGTGGGCCGAAGGGTACCGGCGTAGGTTCGGAATCGTGCACGTCGACTTCGCCACCCAGCGGCGTCTGCTCAAGGACAGCGCGCTGTGGTACCGCGATGTCATCACGCGTAACGGACTGTAACCGACTGTAGGGGAAGAACACGATGAGACGACCCACCCTGGAGGCGGTCGCCGCCCGTGCCGGGGTCTCCCGGTCGACCGTCTCCCGGGTGGTGAACGGCCAGACCACGGTCACCGCCGACATCCGGGACCTGGTCATGCGCGCGGTGAACGAGCTCGGCTACGTCCCCAACGGGGCGGCGAGGAACCTGGTGACCCAGACGACCAACTCGGTCGCGCTGGTCGTCTCGGAGTCGCCGAACCGGGTGTTCTCCGACGACCCGATGTTCTCCACCGTCATACGCTCGGCCAGCCTGGAGCTGGAGGCCGTCAACAAGCAGGTCGTGCTGCTGCTGGCCGGGTCGCCGGAGAGCCACGCCCGGGTGGAGCACTACATCGCCGGCGGCCACGTCGACGGCGTCATGCTGGTCTCCAGCCACGGCGCAGACCCGCTGCCGGTCGCGCTCACCCGGCTGCGCGTCCCGGTCGTCTCCTACGGCAGGCCCGCCGTGCCGGTCGCGATACCGTACGTCGACAACGACAACGTCGAGGGCGCCGCCGCGGCCGTGCGGCACCTGCTGGAGCGGGGCAGGCGGCGCATCGCCACCATCGCCGGGCCACTGGACATGATCGGCGGGCAGGACCGGCTGGCCGGGTACCGCGAGGTGCTCCGCGACTCCGACCGCCGCTCGATCATCGCGGTCGGCGACTTCACCCGGGAGTCGGGGGCGGTCGCGATGCGGCAGCTGCTGGCCGACGACCCGGAGATCGACGCGGTCTTCGCCGCGAACGACCTGATGGCGATCGGCGCGATGCACGCGCTCCGCCAGGCGGGCCGGCGGATCCCCGAGGAGGTCGCCATCGTGGGCTACGACGACATAGAGGCCGCCCGCTACACCGACCCGCCGCTGACGACCATTCACACGCCGCACGCCGAGCAGGCCGCGGCGATGGTCCGCCTGCTGCTCTCCCTCTTCGACGGCGGCCCCGCCGAACCGATGATCGTGTCCACCGAGCTGGTGGTCCGGGCGTCCTCGTAGCCCCCGGCCCTCCCGGGCCGGGTCCCGGGCGCACGCACCCGGTCGTCGCGGCAGGGCCGGGTGGCCGGGCCGGGCGGCGGGGTCCGGCCGGTGTTCAGGACGCGGTGGACTCCCGGACGACCAGCTCGGTGGGAAGCATCACCTGTGCCTTCTCCTCCAGGTCGAGGACCATGCGGGCGAGCCTGCGTCCCATCTCGACGGTCGGCTGCCTGACCGTGCTCAGCGGGGGCTCGGTGTAGGACGCGGCCGGGATGTCGTCGAAGCCGACCACCGCGACGTCGTCGGGGACCCGCCGGCCCGCCTGGCGCAGGGCCGGCAGCGCGCCCAGCGCCATCATGTCGTTGGCCACGAACACCGCGTCGATCTCCGGGTCGTCGGCCAGCAGCTGCCGCATCGCCGACGCCCCCGACTCCCGGGTGAAGTCGCCGACCGCCACGATGGAGCGGCGGTCGGAGTCGCGCAGCACGGCGCGGTAGCCGTTGAGCCGGTCGATCCCGGCGATCATGTCCTGTGGTCCCGCGATGGTGGCGATGCGCCGCCTGCCCCGCTCCATCAGGTGCCGCACCGCGCGCTCGGCGCCGCCGGCGTTGTCCATGTCCACGTACGGCAGGCTGCTGGGCACGGTCGGCCGGCCGCTGCACACCACCGGCACCCCGCGCCTGGCGAGGATGCCAGGCAGCGGGTCGGTGCCGTGCATGGACGCGATGACCACGCCGTCCACGTGGCCGTTGGTGGCGTAGCGCTCGACCCGCTGGTAGCCGCCCGCCATGCCGGTGAGCATCAGCACGAGCTGCTTGTCGGCCTCCTCGATCTCCATGCTGACCCCGCGGATGATCCCGGCGAAGGTGGGGTCGTCGGAGAACACGCGGGTCGCCGGCTCGGGGAAGACGAGTGCTATGGAGTCGGCCCGCTGGGTGACCAGGCTCCGCGCCGCCTGGTTGGGCACGTAGCCCAGCTCCTCCACGGCGCGGTTGACCGCGTCGCGGATCTGCGGTGCCACGCGCGTGGAGCCGTTGACCACGCGCGAGGCGGTCGCCCGGGACACACCGGCCCGGGCGGCCACCTTCTCCAGGGTTGGCCGGGCTCTCACAGCCCGTTCCGGCGTATGACCTCGCTGTACCACAGGGCGCTGTCCTTGGGGGTGCGTCGTTGCGTCGTGTAGTCGACGTGTACGACGCCGAACCGCTTGCGGTACCCTTCGGCCCACTCGAAGTTGTCCAGGAGTGACCAGACGAGGTAACCGCGCAGGTCGGCGCCGCCCTCGATGGCCGCGTGCGCCGCGCGCAGGTGCCCGTCGAGGTAGGAGAGACGGCCGACGTCGTGCACCTCGCCGTCCTCGACGACGTCGTCGAAGGCGGCGCCGTTCTCGGTGATGATCAGCGGGGTGCCCGGATAGTCGCGCGACAGCCGCAGGAGCAGGTCGGTCAGGCCGAACGGCTGGACCGGCCATCCCATCGCGGTCCGCGGCGCGTCGGCTCCGCCGAAGGCGATGCCCTCGCTGCCCGGGTAGACCGGGTTGGCGGGCTCGCCGGTGCGGGCGGTCACGGTCTGCGGGTGGTAGTAGTTCACGCCCAGCAGGTCGATCGGCTCGCTGATGATCTCCAGGTCCCCGTCGTGGACGAAGGACCAGTCGGTGAAGCGGCGGGCCCGCTCGACGACGTCGGCGGGATACTCCCCGCGCAGCACCGGGTCCAGGAAGATCCGGTTCTGCAGGCCGTCGACGAGCTCGGCGGCCGGGGTGTCGTCACCGATCACCGGGGAGAGGTTGAGCGTGATGCCGACCGTGGTGGCACCGGAGGCGCGCAGCGCCTGGACGGCCAGGCCGTGGCCGAGCAGCAGGTGGTGGGCGGCGGCGAATCCCAGCGCGGGCTCGGCGAGACCGGGGGCGTGGATGCCCGACGCGTAGCCGAGGAAGGCCGAGCACCAGGGCTCGTTCAGGGTGGTCCACGTCTCGACCCGGTCACCCAGTTTGCCGTGCGCGATCGCGGCGTAGTCGGCGAAGTGCGCCGCGGTCTCCCGGTTGGTCCAGCCGCCGCGGTCCTCCAGGGTCTGCGGCAGGTCCCAGTGGTAGAGCGTCACGATGGGGGTGATGCCGTTGCCGAGGAGTTCGTCGACGAGGCGGTCGTAGAAGTCCAGGCCGCGCGGGTTGGCCGGGCCGGATCCGTCGGGCTGCACGCGGGGCCAGGAGATGGAGAAGCGGTAGGAGTGCAGGCCGAGGTCGCGCATGACCGCGACGTCCTCGGGATAGCGGTGGTAGTGGTCGCACGCGACGTCACCCGTGTGACCCGCGTGGACCTTGCCGGGGGTCCGGGAGAAGGTGTCCCAGATGGAGGGGCCCCTGCCGTCGTCCCGGGCGGCGCCCTCGATCTGGTAGGCCGCGGTGGCGGCGCCCCAGACGAAACCCTCGGGAAACCTCAGCACGCCGGAGTCCTGAAGGTCGTAGGACTTTTCGGCGGACATGGTCATGTCCTCACCGCCCCATTCTGTTCGGCTGTCACGTGAGAGCGCTCTCTGGAGCATCACGGTATCGCACCGATCGTGTCAAGAAAATTGAAACTGTAACCGTAATATCACAGTTCTTGACATCGCGTGGTGGGCAGACAATTCTTCCAGAGAGCGCTCTCACACTCCCCGGCAATTGTGTATATGGAGGAAGGTTCCATGTCGCTCCTCTCTCGGCCTCGGCGCACCGCCCTTGCGGCGGGCACCATAGGGCTGGCGTTGGTCGTCACCGCCTGTGGATCCTCGGACCCCGCGCCATCCGCGGGTGGCGGCGCCAGCGCCGCCCCCGAATGCGCTGCCTTCAGCCAGTACGGCAAACACGAGGGCAAGACCGTCAGCATCTACTCGCCGATCCGCGACGTCGAGGCCGACCTCTTCGAGAAGGCGTGGAAGCCGTTCGCCGACTGCGTCGGAATGAAGATCACTTATGAGGGCACCGGCGAGTTCGAGGCCCAGATCCAGGTTCGCGCCGACGGTGGCAACCCTCCCGACATCGCCTTCTTCCCCCAGCCGGGCCTCCTGGAGCGCTTCGCCAAGGCAGGAAAGCTCAAGCCCGCCTCCGAGGAGGTCAAGAAGCTCACCGCCGAGGGCTGGTCGGAGGACTGGGCCAAGTACTCCACCGTCGACGGCGTCTTCTACGGCGCCCCGCTGGGCGCCAGCGTGAAGTCCTTCGTCTGGTACTCGCCGAAGATGTTCACCGAGAAGGGCTGGGCCGTCCCCAAGACCTGGGACGAGCTCATGACGCTCACCAACACGATCGCCGGCACCGGCGTCAAGCCGTGGTGCGCGGGCATCGAGTCCGGTGACGCGACCGGCTGGCCGGCCACCGACTGGATCGAGGACCTCATGCTCAGGGAGGCCGGCCCCGAGGGATACGACGACTGGGTGAGCCACAAGACCCCGTTCAACGATCCCAAGGTCACCGCGGCGGTCGACAAGGTCGGCGCGATCCTCAAGAACGAGAAGTTCGTCAACGGCGGCTACGGCCCGGTCAAGTCGATCGCCAGCACCGCCTTCCAGGAGGGCGGCGTCCCGATCACCGAGGGCAAGTGCGCCCTGCACCGCCAGGCGTCCTTCTACGCCAACTTCTGGCCCGAGGGCACCAAGGTCGCCGAGGACGGCGACGTGTTCGCCTTCTACCTGCCGGGCAACGACCCGGCCAGCAAGCCGGTGCTCGGCGCGGGCGAGTTCGTGGCGGCCTTCACCGACCGTCCCGAGGTCAAGGCCGTCCAGGCCTACCTCGCCGGCGCGGAGTTCCCCACCACCCGCATGAAGCTGGCGACCTACGTCACCGCGCGCAAGGGCGTCGACCCGGCCAACGCCCAGAACCCGATCGACAAGCTCTCCATGGAGATGCTCCAGGACCCGAGCACGGTCTTCCGCTTCGACGGCTCGGACCTGATGCCGGCCGCGGTCGGCGCGGGCACGTTCTGGAAGGGCATGACCGACTGGATCAATGGCAAGGACACCAAGACGGTCCTCGACTACATCGAAGCCTCCTGGCCTAAGTCCTGACATATCCCGATGGGTCCGGTCCCGCGTGACGCGGGACCGGACCGTCGCCCGCCCGGCCCGATCCTTCCGGGAGATCCTCCGATGGACTTCGACTTCGCCGCCGAACTGCCCAAACTCGTCCAGCTGCTGATCGGCGTCGCCGCCTTCCTCGTGGTGGTCGCGGTGATCCTGGTGCTGGTCGACCGCGCTCCGATGCGGCGGCGCGCGTGGACCCACGCCACGATCCTGCTCCTGCCCGCCCTTCTGCTCCTCGCCATCGGCCTGGTCGTGCCGGCCGTGCGAACCACCCTGCTGTCGTTCATGAGCGGTGACGGCAAGCTGTGGGTCGGCCTGGACAACTACGCCTGGATGTTCACCCAGCCCGAGGCGGTGACCGTACTCCGCAACACCCTCGTCTGGGTGCTGCTCGTCCCGCTGCTGGTGACCTCGGTCGGGCTGGTCTACGCCGTCCTGGTCGACCGCACCCGCTTCGAGTCGCTCGCCAAGTCGCTGGTCTTCCTGCCGATGGCGATCTCCTTCGTCGGCGCGGGCATCATCTGGCGGTTCGTCTACGCCTACCGCTCCGAGGAGCAGGACCAGATCGGCCTGCTCAACCAGATCACGGTCGCCTTCGGCGGCGAGCCGCAGCAGTGGCTCCAGGATGCGCCGCTCAACACGCTGTTCCTGATCGTGGTCATGGTCTGGATCCAGGCGGGGTTCGCCACCGTGGTGCTCTCCGCCGCCATCAAGGGAATCCCCGCCGAGATCGTCGAGGCCGCCAAGCTGGACGGGGCGACCCCGCTGCAGATGTTCTTCCGGGTGACGCTGCCGTCCATCCGCTCGGCCGTGATCGTGGTGCTGGTCACGCAGTCGATCGGCACGCTCAAGCTGTTCGACATCGTCCGCACCATGACCGGCGGCCAGTTCGACACCAGCGTCATCGCCAACGAGATGTACAACCAGGCGTTCCGGTACGGGGAGACGGGCAAGGGCGCGGCCCTCGCGGTCTTCCTGTTCGTCCTGGTGACCCCGATCGTGATCTACCAGATCCGCCAGCGCAGAGAGGCCGTCAGGTGACCGGGCGAGCAGGCCGGCCCGGCGCCGCGAGCACGCGGCGGGCGAAGGAGTCCACATGGCCACGTTGACCCAGACCGTGGTGCGGCCCGAGACGACGACCGCGCCGCAGCGCGTACGGCGGAGGCTGAGCGGCCGGGTCGCCAGTGCCGTCGCGATCGTCATCGCCGTCCTGTGGACCACACCGACCTTCGGCCTGCTGCTGTCCTCGCTGCGCCCGGAGGACCAGATCAAGAACAGCGGCTGGTGGACGTTCTTCTCCAGCCCACAGCTCACGCTGGAGAACTACCAGGAGGTCCTGTTCGGCACCTCCTCGTCCTCCGGCCAGATGATGAGCTTCCTGATCAACTCGATCGTCATCACGATCCCGTCGGTGCTCTTCCCGCTGGCCCTGGCCACCTTCGCCGCGTACGCGCTGGCCTGGCTGCCGTTCCGCGGGCGCGAGTGGATCTACATCGGCGTCTTCGCGCTGCAGATCGTGCCGCTGCAGATGTCGCTCGTCCCGCTGCTGTCGTTCTTCTCCGAGGGCGTGTCCGTCTTCGGCCTCCAGCTGATGCCCGCCTGGGACCTGGAGGGGCCGGCCCGGTTCGTCCAGGTCTGGTTCGCGCACACCTGCTTCGCGCTGCCACTGGGCGTCTTCCTGCTGCACAACTTCATGTCCGAGCTTCCGGGCGAGCTGATGGAGGCGGCCAGGGTCGACGGGGCCAGCCACGGGAAGGTCCTGCGCACGATCGTCCTCCCGCTGGTCGGGCCCGCGCTCGCCACCTTCGCGATCTTCCAGTTCCTCTGGGTCTGGAACGACCTGCTGGTGGCCCTGATCTTCGCCGGGGGCACCCCGGAGAGCGCCCCGATGACGGTACGGCTGGCGCAGATGGCCGGAACCAAGGGCAACGAGTGGCAGCGCCTGACCTCGGGGGCGTTCGTCTCGCTGATCATCCCGCTGATCGTCTTCCTGTCGATGCAGCGCTACTTCGTCCGCGGCCTGCTGGCGGGCAGCGTCAAGGGCTGAGCCGCGGCACCCGGCCGTGCCTCCGCCGCGACCCGGCGGGCACCCCCTGTGGGGGCGCCCGCCGGGTTTTTCCGTACGTGCCTCGGGGTTTCCGGTACGCGCCTCAGGAGCCGGGACGCTCCTTGGCGGCCGACGCGGTGGAGCGGTCGGGGGAGGTGGGCTGAGCGGGGATCTGGTGCTCGGCGGTGCCGGGCCGCGCGGGGACGGGGCGCTCCTCGGTGCCCGGCGAGGTGCTCGAGGAGACGCTCGGCGAGGTGCTCGGTGACACGGGGGCCGGGGTGTCCTCGGTGGCGGGCCCGGCCGGGGCGTCCGCGTGCGGGGCGGACGGGGCGTCCGCGGGAAGGTCGGAGGTGGCCGCTCGCGGGGCGAGGTCGGGGGTGACCGGCTGCGGGGGAAGGTCGGAGGTGACCGGGCGGCCGGAGATGTCGGGGGCGGTCGGCTGCGGGGGGACGTCGGTGGCGAGCGTCCGCGGGGGAGCGGGGTTGCTCGGGGTGGTGGTCCCCGCGGCGGCCGGGTCGTACAGGCCTGCGGACGGGGGAACCTCGACCACCACGGTGTCGGCCGGACCGGGGGTGGACTCCAGGATGGCCCGCGCGTGGTCCATGTGCGAGGCCGCGACCAGCACGTCGTAGCGGCCGGCGACGATCGCGCTGCGCGAGGCGAAGTCCCGCTTGCCGCCGGTGAACAGGTGGTTGATGAACCCGAACGCGGCGCCCATCACCGCGCCCCACAGGGCCGCCCAGAGCACGAGCACGAAGAACGACAGCGTGGTCGAGGTGAACAGGCCGAGGAACATCCCGACCACGGCGCCGAAGGCCGCGCCGCTCCCGGCCCCGGTGAGCGCGGCCCGCCCGTTGGTCATCCTGCCGGTGACGGTCTCCTCGAGTTTCAGGTCGCTGCCGACGATGGCCACGTTCTCGACGGGAAAGCCCGCGTCGGACAGTCCGTCCACGGTTCGCTGCGCCGCGAGGTAGTTGTCGTAGCCTGCCAGGACCCTCCGGTCCACGACGACCTGCGTGTCCAGGCCGGTGGGCGTTCCATTCATGTCCGCTCGCCTTTCGGGGGTGGGAGATGGCTCGACGGGCCGACTACCCCGTGTCCGTAGGACGATGCGCGTTCCCCGCCGGGATCTGGCCGCGAGTGGCGAACGCCGGGAACCGTGAGTGATGAACCTCCGGGAACCGCGGGCGGAGGATCCGGGCACCGCGACAGGCGAACCCCATTAGTTGGGAAAGAAACCCGGACAATTTGGACATGGGTAAGGGCTTACCGTTAGGGTTCGTGCAAGATGGCGCCAGTGGAAGCGGGAGACGGGGCACCGGTGTCAGGGGCGTGAGGGAATCGAAAATGATTGTGCTCATCGTGATGGTGGAGGTGCTGCTGGTGCTCGCGGCCTTCGCGGCGGTGTACAGGCTCACCCGCTACCGGAGCAGGCCGATGCGCCCGGAGGACCACCGCACACCCGGCACCCGTGCCGACCCCGATGACCAGGCGCCGCGGACCCGCGGGAGGTGACGGGCGCGAGCGGGCGCCACGCGTACCGCGGCGCCGCGCTCTCACGGGTGGACCCGCCGCGGGCGGCGGCACCAAGCCCCCGCACGGGAGGTGGTGTCGCGCTCCCGCGGGTGGATCACCAGCTCTGGTGGAGCGGCATACCCTCGGTGTAGCCGGACGAGCTCTGCACGCCGACCACCGCCCGCTCGTGGAACTCCTCCAGGGTGGAGGCGCCCGCGTAGGTGCACGAGGAGCGCAGGCCGGCCACGATGGCGTCGATCTGGTCCTCGACGCTGGGCATCGCCGGATCGAGATACATCCTGGAGGTGGAGATCCCCTCTTCGAACAGTGCCTTGCGCGCCCGGTCGAAGGGGGAGTCCTCGGCCGTGCGCAGCCGTACCGCGCGGGCCGAGGCCATGCCGAAGTTCTCCTTGTACTTGCGCCCGTCGGCGGAGGTGCGGGTGTCGCCGGGCGACTCGTAGGTGCCCGCGAACCACGAGCCGATCATCACGTTGGACGCCCCCGCGGCCAGGGCCAGGGCCACGTCCCGGGGGTGGCGGACACCGCCGTCGGCCCACACGTGGCGGCCCAGTCTGCGGGCCTCGGCGGCGCACTCCAGCACGGCGGAGAACTGCGGGCGGCCCACGCCGGTCATCATCCGGGTGGTGCACATGGCGCCCGGGCCGACGCCGACCTTCAGGATGTCCGCTCCGGCCTCGACGAGATCCCGCACGCCCTCGGCGGTGACGACGTTGCCCGCCGCGACGGGCACGTCGGGGCCGAGCGCCCGGACCGCCCTCAGGGCACTGATCATCTTCTCCTGGTGGCCGTGGGCGGTGTCCACGACCAGGCAGTCCACCCCGGCGTCGAGGATCTCCTTGGCCTTGGCGGCCACGTCGCCGTTGACCCCGACGGCCGCCGCGACGCGGAGCCTGCCGGAGTCGTCGACGGCGGGCCGGTACAGGGTGGCGCGCAGCGCGCCCGTCCTGGTCAGGATGCCGACCAGCCTGCCCTCCGCGTCCACGACCGGGGCGAGCCGGTGGCGGCCCCCGTGGAGGCGGTCGAAGGCCTCGCGCGGGTCGAGCCCGGCGGGCAGCGTGAGCAGGTGATCGGACATCACCTGGGACAGCTGGGTGTACATGTCCACGCCGGAACAGTCGCTCTCGGTGACCACGCCGGCCGGGCGGTTGTCCCAGTCGACGATGATGATCGCGCCGTGGGCCCGCTTGGGCAGCAGGTTGAGCGCCTCGCCGACGGTGTCGTGCGGGGTGAGCGTCAGCGGAGTGTCGTGGACCAGGTCGCGCTTCTTGACCCAGTCGACGACGTCGGCGACCACGTCGATCGGGATGTCCTGCGGGATCACGGTGATCCCGCCCCGCCGCGCGACGGTCTCGGCCATCCGCCGTCCCGCCACCGCCGTCATGTTGGCGACCACGACGGGGATGGTGGTTCCGGTGCCGTCCCGGCTGGAGAGGTCGACGGCGAGCCGTGAGCCGACGGAGGAGAGCGACGGGACCATGAAAACGTCGCTGTAGGTCAGGTCGTAGGCCGGTGCCATCTCATTGAGAAATCTCACGTTGATCCACCTTATCCCGTGAATTGCCAAAGATGAGCGTTCCCCTTTTCCGCTTCTTCGAAGAGGACCGGCAGGTCGGGCCGGAGGCTAAGATCCGGTTTGCGCGAATAAGTGGATGGCCATGAGGAGGCATTGTGATCGTGGTTGATCGGCCCGAGATGCTCGTCGTAGGTCATGCCGTACGGACGTCGAACGCCGACGAGGCGGAGCCGGGCCGGGGGAGGCTCGGCGCGCTCTGGGCGCGGGCGGGATCCCCGGGGGCCTTCGCCCACGTGCCGGGACGGGTCGACGAGAACATCTACGCGGTGCTCACCGACTATGAGAGTGATCATCACGGTGCCTACACCCAGATCGTCGGGGTCGCCGTGCGCAGCGCCGCGGCGCTGCCCGAGGGCATGGTGGCGGTACGGGTGCCCGGGGTGCCGTCGTTGAAGATCGAGGCCCGCGGGCCGATGCCGGGCGTCCTGCTGGAGGCGTGGCAGCAGCTGTGGAAGCACACCGAGTCGGGAGGCACCCCGCCGAGGGCCTTCACCACCGACGTGGAGGTGCACCACCCGGGAGGCGCCGACATCTACGCGGCGGTGCTGTCCCCGATGCGCTGAGCGGGACCGTTCCCGGCGCCCCGGGCCGGGCCGGCCGGTGTGCGGGGAGGGCTCCGGTACGGCCCCCGTGGCCGCACCGGGGCCCTCCCGTGTCCCGGCGCCCCGGGACCTCGCCGCCGCGCGGCTCCCTTCGCCGGACCGCCCGCCGGGGCGGGCTCAGGCGTCGTCGCCGGGCGGGTCGGGCAGCCGCCAGCCGGAGACGACCAGCGGAAGCATGAAGTGCGTCAGTCCCAGGGCGAGCGTCAGGGAAACGATCGCGTCCGCCGGCATGGAGTAGTCGGGGCCCCGGGAACTGCCCGCCACGAGGGCCGTGACGTAGAGGGCGACCAGGATGCCCGACGTGATCCGGTGCGAGATGGCGACGGCCCGCAGGCGCTCGCCCACCTGGCGCTCGTCCAGGTCCCGCTCGGACAGCTCGACGACACCACGGGTCGCGATGTTGAGCAGCGAGATCGCCGGTATGCAGAGGACCAGGCTGATCGCGAGGAGCGTGAAGTCGGACAGCTCGTCGCCGTCACCTGGCGCGTCGGCCCAGGAGACGGCGACGTCCGCCCACAGGAGCGCCAGCGCGAGGACCACCACCGAGGCGATCAGCCGCCTGCGGCCCCGGGTGGCGTACCAGCCGGGCAGGACGTCGTGCTGCATGATCTCGGCCCGGCTCTGGCGCCGGAGTTCTTTCCACGTGCTCATCGGATACCTCCGGGGGAGACCCGGCCCGCCGGCCGGGGAGGGAGTCAACCGGCCTGGTCGCTGCCGAGCCGGGGGAACGGTTTGAGGGAGAACACGACTTCCAGCGGCACCTCGAAGTGCTCGGCGATCCGCATGGCGAGGAACAGGCTCGGGCTGTACTCGCCGCGCTCCAGGTAGCCGATCGTCTGGTAGTGGACTCCCAGCGCGGCCGCCAGGTCCTTGCGTGAGATCCCGCGCTCGGCTCTCAGCACCGAGATCCGGTTGTAGATGTCTTCCGCTGGCATTCCGGCGCCCCCCTGCTCAGGAGAGCCGCGCGGCCGGTCGCGGGGACGGGGTGCGGATACGTGATGCAGTACTCATGTGAATGAATGTAGTACATCTACTACATATGAATCAACATGTACAACGAAAAGAGGTACGCCTACGGTAGGTGTATCCCTCGTGAGCAGGCCGGTTGGAGCGGGGAAGCCGATCGGGCACGGGAGATCGGGCCCGGGAAAGGAGCCGGGCCGCCCGGCCGTCGTCACCATCCGCACGACCTCCACCACCGCACCACCGGCCGGCGGCCCCGGCGGCACAGCGGCCGCCGGGCAGGAAAGAGAACGAGTCGAGCGACCGGTCCCTCAGCGATGGCATCGCGCGACGTCTCGACTCCTCCGAGCCGGGCTCGGAGTGAAATGTCTAATTGTCGGCGTGCATCGGTAAGGTCCCGGCCATGATCACTTGCCTGCGGGCGCACCCCCTCGCCCACGCCGTCGCGCCGCTCACCCCGTGCCCCTGCGGTCTCGAGGCGGTGGCGGCATGAGCCCGTGGAACGAGGTCCTCGCCCGCATCGAGGCGGAGAACGACGAGTGCCTGGCGGAGGTCCTGAACGGCCTCGGCGACGCGGACCGGCGCGAGGTGGCCGCCCGGCTGCCCGACCACCTGGCCGAGCGGTTCGCCGACGATGTCGTCAACCGGTTGCGCGTGCAGGAGCTGACCTCCGGTTACCGGCTCGCCGGCGCGGCCTGCATGGGCGGGGCCGCCCAGGTGGCGGCCTGGTTGAACCGCGGGGAGCTGCGCGTGACGCGTCACCACGAGCGCGACGCCGCGACCGTCATGTCCGTGTTGCGGTGCCGTCCCGAGGCGTGGCGGCGAGACCTCGCCGTGCGGCTGGTGCAGCGGTTGCGCCCGCCGGCGGGTACGACCTGGTGGCGGCTGCAGGGCCTGCCGGGTTGGGACCTGGCCGCCGCGCTGGTGATCGAGACCGGCGTCGAGCCGCCCGGCAGCGACCCGTTCACCGCGGGCTGGGCGTGGCGGATGGTCGCGCGGAGGCGTGAGGGCCACGGGCGGCCGGTCCTGGCCGCCGACCCGTTGCTCGACCACCTGGTCCCACGCCTGTTCCACGCCCAGGGCGTGGCCGCCGCGCTCACCGCGAGCGAGAGCACGGAGCCCGGCCGGGCGGCGAGTCCGGGCATCGCCGGCGAGCTGGCCGCCCTCGCCCAGGCGGGACGGCTCTCGCGGCAGGCGCTGGTCGCCGGGTGCGCGAGCCGGTTCATGGCAGGTGGCGAGGCCGCGGACATCGCCCCGTTCGTGAAATTGTGGCGGCTCCTGGAAACCACGGTGGCCGACGTCCCGGTGCTCGATTTCGTCCGTCTTCTTCCGTCCGGGTCCTCGTCGTTCGTGCAGCTCGCCGTGGACGAGCTGCACCGGGCCGAGGCCGCCGGAGCGCTGGGGGACGAGTTGTTCGCCGAGGCGATCGGCGCGCTGGTGTTCCGGCCGGAGAAGAAACACGTCGCGACGGCCGTGAAGTGGCTCGCGAAGGCGCCCGCGTCCAGGGGCGGTGCGGCGGCGGCCGCGCTGGCCACCGTGTTCGACGTGGAGACCCCGGCCCTGCGCGAACGCGCGGTGCGGCTGGCCGTCAAGTTGGCCCCGCACATGGACGACGCGGCCCGGGAGGCCGTCCGCGAGGCGGCGAGCCGCCTGCCCGCCGAACCACGCGACCGCGTGGCCGCAGCCTTCGGCGCGGTTGCGGCGGTGGCGGAGCCGCAACCGGCCGCCGTCCCGGTGCTCGTCGCGCCGCCGCCGCCCGCCCTCGCGCCGCCCATCACCGCGGTGGCCGACCTGGCCGGCGGGCTCGACACGGTGGGCTGGCCCGACGATCCCGGCCAGTACGAGCGCGTCCTCGCCGCCCTGGTCGAGCTGACGCACCGCGACCGTGACGGGGTCCTGGCCGTTCTGGAGCCGAAGTGGCGCGAACGCTGGGGACAGACCAACGTCCACGCCTACGCGGACTTCACCAGTGATCGCGATCCCCGTTTCCTGCTGAACCGCTGCGTGCTGGCCCTGACCTTGCCCGATGTCAGCCGCGAGCTCACCGCCGCGCTGGCCGAGCGCGCCGACCCGAGCTATGACTTCATCCTCGATCTGCTGCCTCAGCGTCTGGTCCAGCAGCGCCTGCGCGAGGTCGTGTCCCTGTTCGAACGCGGCGCGACGATCCCCGTGCTGCTGGCCACCCCGACCGCCGCCACCGGGCATCTCGACGCCGAGACCCTGATCGACCGCATGGAGCGGCTGGGCGACACCGAACCGCTCGAAGCCGACTTCCAGCAGGCGCTGTTGCGGCTGCCACGGCACGTGGACGAGTCCTTGCCGGTCCGGGCGGAGAAGTTACCCACGCGGGCGGGGCGGCGGCTCGCCGACTGGCTGCGCGCCGGCGTAATGCCCGATCCGGTGGTGCACTGCGAGGTGACGCAGGCACCGAGGGCCTTTTACTCCGGTCCCTCCCCGTACGAGGTGCACATCCGGGCCGTGCCGTCAGAAGGCCTGCCCGCCTGGCTGCACGACCTGTGCGCGGTGCGGCCCGCCAACGGATACGCCGCCTACCCCGACGAGGTGGTGTGGTGGCCGACGATCATGCCGTCCCATCGCGAGGTCATGGCCGCGTACATGGTGCAGTGCCTGCCCTGGATCGCCGTCCGCGGCGGCTCCCGCGTGGACGCCGTGGCGGCTCTGGCTCACGGCGACGGCCCGGTGGGCAGGGCGACCGCGATCACCATCGCCGCCTGCCTGGCTCACCCCCGGCCCGCCCAGCGTGCCGCCGCCGCCGAGGCGCTGATCACCCTGGCGGTACGCGAGCAGCTTCCGGCCTCGGACCTCGGCTGGGCCGTCGCGATGCTGGTCCGCGCCGAGCGCATCACGCTCAAACGGATCACGGCGGCACTGGCCGACCTGGTCGCGGCCGGGGCGCACGCCGAGATCTGGCAGGCCCTCGCCGTGACCGTCCGGCTCCTGCTGCCGACGGAGGCGGGCGAAAGGACGCGGAACGGGCTGGGCGAGCTGCTGGGCGTCGCCGCCCGGGCGGCTTTCCTGGCAGGGGCGCGTGGCGAGATCCCGGGGCTGGCGGAGCTGGCGGCACGCAAGGGGTCGAGCCTCGTCCTCCAGGAGGCTCGCCGTCTGCACGAAGCGATCTCCTCGGGAAAGGCGCCCATCTGATCCGGAACCGCACAGCAGGGGTCGGCCGCGGCCCGGAGGGCGCGCTCATCGAGACCAGGCTCCGCGCCGCCGGCATCCACACAGACCGGATTCATGGGCCGGATTCCCGCTGACCGTGCCGTGCTCCGGTCCTCCGGCACGACGACCGGCCGGATGCCTGCTCACGGACACCGCCGGAGCGACCGCACGGCGTCACGCCGGGAGTGCCGCCCACGGCCCGGCCCCGCCGGGGTTCAGCCCTCCTGCCTCCACAGGGGCTCGGGAACCTCGAAGCCGACGTCCTGGCCCCACCGGTTGCGGTAGCTCACCTCGTGCGCCGGGCGGCGGGGCGCGACGCCCCAGCGCCCGGTGGGATAGCCGAAGGTGACCGTACAGGCCAGGGTCCAGCCCTTGTCCTCGGGCACGCCGAGCACCCGCAGCGTCTCCTCGGCGTGGAAGATGCCGAGCACGCTGGTCAGCGCACTGCCCACCCCGTGGGCGCGGGCGGCCAGCTGCGCGCTCCACACCGAGGGGAAGATCGAGCCGCCGGACGGGTCGTTGCGGACGAACGCGAACAGCAGCAGCGGATAGCCCTCGAAGTGGTCGGCCAGGTGTTTGGCCGACTTCAGGACGTTGAGCGTCCGCGTGTCGCCCTCGGCCTCGGCCTTCTCGCGCATCGGCCGGTAGTGGCCCTCGAAGAGCCGCCCGAGCGCGTCCCGGTAGAGAGGGCCGAGCCGCTCCTTCACCGCGAGGTCGTCCACCAGCAGGAAGCGCCAGCTCTGCACGTTGCCGCCGCTGGGCGCGCGGACCGCGGCGTCCAGGATGCTCCGCTGGACCTCCTCGGGGATCGGGTCCGGCTTGACCCTGCGCATCGCCCTGGTCGTGTAGAGGGCCTCGAAAACGTCCATTCCCACCGGCCCGCCCGCGGCCCCGGTGCCCTCGGTGCCCTCGGTGCCCTCGGTGCCCTCGGTGCCCTCGGTGCCCTCGGTGCCCGCCGGCCCGTCCTCGGTCCTCATGTCCCGCGTGCCCTCCATACCTGCCGTGCCCTCCATACCTGTCGTGCCTGTCGTGCTCTCCGTCGCCTTCGTGTTCGCGAGACCGCCGCCCGCCGCCCCCCTGTCCGCCTCGCCGCCCATCAGGCCAGCACCCCGGCCTCGCGCAGCCGCGTAGCGGTCTCGTCGGGCAGCCCCCAGGAGGACAGGTCCGCCAGCCGGGTGGCGGGGGAGAGGTCCTGCTCGGGCACGCCGAGCAGTCGCGGCGCGGGCGCGGGCTGCCTGACCCCGCCGACCTCGACGAACATGCCCCTGGCCTTGTTGTGCGGGTGGTCCGCGGCCTCGCCCCCCTCCAGCACGGGGGAGACGCAGGCGTCCGTGCCGTCGAACACCGCCTCCCACTCGGCGCGGGTCCTGGACCTGAACGCCTCGGCCAGCCGCTCGCGGAGCGCGGGCCACTGCGACCTGTCGTCGCGGTCGGGCAGGTCCTCCAGGCCCATCAGGGTGGTCATCTCGTTCCAGAACTGAGGTTCCAGCGCCCCGACGGCCACGTACCGGCCGTCGGCGGTCTCGTAGGTGTCGTACATCGGCGCGCCGGTGTCGAGCAGGTTCGTGCCGCGCGGGCCCCAGCCGCCGGTCTGCACGCCGTGGTGGAACATCGCGAACAACGTCGCCGCGCCGTCCACCATGGCGGCGTCGATCACCCGCCCCTCGCCGGTCCGCTCCCGCTCGATCAGCGCCAGCAGCACGCCGTACGCGAGCATGAGACCGCCCCCGGCGAAGTCGCCGAGGATGTTGATCGGCGGGGTGGGGGGCTCGCCCGCGCGGCCCAGCATCGACAGCACGCCGGAGACGGCGATGTAGTCGATGTCGTGCCCGGCGGTCGTCGCGAGCGGTCCGTCCTGGCCCCAGCCGGTCATCCGCCCGTAGATCAGGCGCGGGTTGACCGCGTGCAGGTCGGCCGGGCCGATGCCGAGGCGCTCGGCGACGCCCGGCCGGAAGACCTCGACGACCACGTCGGCGTGGCGGGCCAGCTCCTTGAACGCGGCCACCCCCTCGGGGGACTTCAGATCCAGGCCGACCGTCCGTTTGCCCCGGTCCATCACGTCGGGGCGCGGCCTGTCCCCGGTCCTGGCGACGACGCTCGCGCGCTCGACGCGCAGCACCTCGGCCCCGTGGTCGGCCAGCATCATCCCGGCGAAGGGCCCGGGGGCCAGCCCCGCCAGTTCGAGCACGCGGACTCCGGCCAGCGGGCCCTTCCTGGTCACGTGCTCCATCGACATTCTCCTCGGGTGCGTTCCGGGTCTCGTCGGTACGGCGTGCCCAGGCGATCACCTGGTTGCGAGCACTGCCGCCCTCCCGCCCAAGTAGAACAACATTCGGCTTTCTGTGGCAAGACACATCGCGAGGAGTCGCGTGGCGCCCGCGCGCGTATGGGAAACTTGCGCCCTCTCCGAATGGGACCTAGGGGTTTTGCGATGACATATCCGCACAGTGAACGGGTGGTCGCTGGGCGCTATCGACTGCTGCGGGAACTCGGCAGGGGCGGGATGGGCGTCGTCTGGGAGGGCTACGACATCCTCCTCAACCGCTCGGTCGCCGTGAAGGAAGTGCTCCTACCGCCCAACCTCTCCCCGGCCGAGCACCAGGTCCAGCTGACCCGCACCTCCCGCGAGGCCAGGACGGCGGCCAGGCTCAACCACCGCGGCATCGTGGCGATCTACGACGTGGCGGAGCAGGACGGCCGCCCCTGGATCGTGATGGAGCTGGTCAGGGCCCGCGGGCTGGACGAGGTCGGCCTGCTGCCGGTGCGCCAGGTCGCCGACATCGGCCGCCAGGTCCTGTCGGCCCTGCGCGCGGCCCACGAGGCCGGGATCCTGCACCGCGACGTCAAGCCGAGCAACATCCTGCTGGACGCCGAGGGCCGCGCCGTGCTCTCCGACTTCGGCATCGCCGTCATCGAGGGCGACACCTCGCTCACCCAGACCGGCATGGTGACGGGCTCACCGAGCTTCCTGCCGCCCGAGCGCGCCACCGGGGTCGACGCCGGCCCCTGGTCCGACCTGTGGGCCCTCGGCGCCACCCTCTACGCGGCCCTGGTCGGCCAGGGGCCCTTCGAGCGCCGTGACGCCATCTCCACCCTCGGCGCGCTCCTCACCGAGGAGCCCGACTTCGGCGTGGTGCCCCTGGAGATGCGAGCGGTGCTCACCGGCATGCTCCAGCGGGAGCCCGCCCACCGGCTGACCGCGCAGCAGGCCGACGCCATGCTGGCGGAGGTCATCGACGACCCGTCGGCCGCCGCCCGCCGTACCGGGGAGACCGCCGTCCGCCAGGGGCGAGGGACCGGGGGCCACCGTACGGGAGGGGCCCCGAGCCGTACCGAGGAGAACTTCGGCCGCATCGGTAAGACCTCCCACCGCACCGGGGAGCGGGAAAGGCGCGAGACCAGGAATTCGGCCGTGCCCGGTCGCCGCGGCGGAGGGCGGCTCCCGCTGATCGTGGGGGCCGTCGTCCTGCTGGCGGCCGGAGGCGCCGCGGCGGCCGTGGCGATGTCGCAGCCCGAACAGCGGCCGGTGGCGCGCTCCGCGCCCACCGTCGCGGAGGCCACGCCGGAGCCGGTGGAGGAGACCGAGCCGGCGACCCCGACCCCCACTCCGACCCCCACCCCCACCAGGACCAGGACGGCCGCGTCCGCCGGAGGGCTGAAGACGTGGCGGGCCCGGCCTCCGGAGAACTGGTCGATCAAATACCCGGCCGGATGGAACGGCGACTGGGCGGCCGAGACGGGCTACACCCAATGGCTGCGCCGCGACGGGGCCGCCCACCTGTCGGTGGAGCCGCTGGAGGGAATCCCCGAGGGCCTGGACTCGCTTCGCGAGACCATCAGGGAGAACGTGGCCCAGTGGAGCGAGATCGACTTCGAGGACACGGCCGAGATCCCTCTCGCCTACGGCGCCGGGCTCCAGTGGGAGTTCACCTGGACCATGAAGGACAGCGGCGGAGCCCCCTGGGCCGAGGCCGGGGTGACCTACCGCGAGGTGCGGCGGTTCATCGAGGTGGGCGACTCGGTCATGGTGCTCAGCTGGACCACTCACGACGCCGACTGGGTGGCCCAGCAGGCGCTCATGACCCGCGTGTTCGACAGCTTCCACCCCCGCGGAGGTGAGTGACATGAACCGAAGGCGCTCGGACCGCGTGCTCGGCGGTCTTCACCCCGTGGAGGCGAACAGCACGCCCTGGAAGGTGCTCGCGCTGCCGCCCCTCCCCGAGGAGGCGTTGCGCAACCTGCTCGGCTCGCTCGGCGACCGGGTCGCCGTGTCGGTTCCCGCGGCCCGCGACCGGGAGTCGCTGCTCGCCGCCCTCGGCGGCGCCGAGATCGTGGTCGGCGACTGGAGCGGCGGGCTCGCCCTGGACGCCGAGGCCGTCCGGGCCGCGCCGGACCTGACGTTCGTCCAGCAGCCCTCCGTGGGCGTGGACGGCCACGATCTCGGCGCGCTCGCCGAGGCGGGCGTGCCGCTGGCCAACACCGCGGGGGTGAGCGCGATCGGGGTGGCCGAGTGGTGCCTCGCCGCCGCGCTCGCGCTGTCGCGGCGGCTGCTCGACGCCGACGCCGCGGTCCGCGCGGGACGCTGGCCGCAGCTGGACCTCGGACCCGCCGAGCTGTACGGCTCGCGCGTCGGCATCGTCGGGTTCGGCCCGATCGGCGAGGCCGCCGCCCGGATGTTCGCCGCCCACGGATGCGAGGTCTCCTACTGGACCCGCACGCCGCGCGAGGTGCCCTACACCTACCGGCAGATCGGCGATCTCGTCGCGAGCTCCCACGTGCTCGTCCTGGTCGTCCCGCTGACGGAGGAGACCAGAAGGCTGATCGACCCGTCCCTGATGCCCGCGGGCTCGCTGCTCGTCAACGCGGCGAGGGGGCAGGTGGTCGACTCGGCGGCGCTGCTTTCGGCCCTGGAGTCGGGGCACCTGGGCGGCGCCGCGCTCGACGTCTTCGACACCGAGCCGCTGCCGCAGGACGACCCGCTGCGCGGCAGTCCGAGGGTCCTGCTCTCGCCGCACGTGGCCGGGGTGACCCCTCAGTCGACCGGTCGTCTGATCCGGTGCGTGCTGGACAACCTGGAGGCGGCGATCGAGGGCCGACCTGTGGCGAATGTGGTCAACGGGGTTGATGCGGTGGTCGGCCGAAGATCGTAAGAAGGACGGTCGTAGAGTTTTCCCGTGTTTAACGCGCCCTGCCTGGCTCCGGAGACATCCGAGTTATAACGTGCCTAGGGGCGATCTTTCCAACGAGGTCATGGGGGTGATCACCGTGCGGCAGATGACGGGGATGTCTGCGCACCGGCAAGCGGTGGAGCAGATCAGGGAGTCCTACGCCGCCATCCCGGGAGACGCGGTGCCCCGGCTCTCCAAGGCCACCACCAACCTGTTCCGGTTCAGGGACGGCGCCCGGTCGGCGAAGCTGTCGGCCAGGGACCTGGACCAGGTCATCGAGGTCGACCCGGTGACGATGACCGCCGAGGTCCAGGGGATGACGACCTACGAGAACCTGGTGGACGCCACGCTCGCCCACGGGTTCATGCCGTACGTCGTGCCGCAGCTGAAGACGATCACGCTGGGCGGGGCGGTGACGGGGCTCGGCATCGAGTCCACCAGCTTCAGGGAGGGGCTGCCGCACGAGTCGGTGGAGGAGATGGAGATCCTCACCGGCGACGGCAGGATCGTGGTGGCCCGTGACGACAACGAGCACCGGGACCTGTTCCGGGCGTTCCCCAACTCCTACGGCACGCTCGGTTACGCCCTCCGGATCCGGATCAAGCTCAAACCCGTCCAGCCGTACGTCAGGCTGACCCACATCCCGTTCGGCGACGCCGACAAGTGCATGCTCGCGATGCGCGAGATCTGCGAGCGCGGCGAGTACGAGGGCGAGCGCGTCGACTTCGTGGACGGCACGTTCTTCGGCCCCGGGGAGCTCTACATCACGGTGGGCCGCTTCGCCGAGCGCGCCCCGTACCTCTCCGACTACACCGGGATGCGCATCTACTACCGGTCGATCCAGACCAGGACCCGCGACTGGCTGACCGTCCGCGACTACCTGTGGCGCTGGGACACCGACTGGTTCTGGTGCTCGCGCGCCTTCGGCGTGCAGACCGCGCTGGTGCGGTCCCTGATGCCGCGCAAGTGGATGCGCTCGGACGTCTACCGCAGGCTCGTCGGCCTCGACCGCAAGTACGGGGTGATCGCCAGGGTCGACCGCTGGCGCGACCTGCCCGTGCAGGAGTCGGTCATCCAGGACATCGAGGTGCCCGTCGAGCGCGGTGCCGAGTTCCTGGAGTTCTTTCACGACAAGGTCGGGATGGCGCCGGTCTGGATGTGCCCGCTGAGGTCCACCGGCGAGTGGCCGCTCTACCCGCTGGAGCCGGGACGGCTCTACGTCAACTTCGGCTTCTGGGGAACGGTCCCACTTCCCAGGGGGCAGTTCGACGGTTACCACAACCGTTTGATCGAGAACCGGGTCCACGAGCTGGAGGGGCATAAATCGCTGTACTCCACTTCGTTCTACCCGGAGGATGAATTCTGGCGGTTTTATAACGGAACCGCCTACTGGCCGGTCAAGCGGGCATACGACGGGGGTGGCCGGTTGCTCGACCTCTACGACAAGTGTGTTCGGGGGCGTTAAGAGAGGCTGATTCTGTGTTGCTCGCAGAGATCTTCGAGAAGGTCATGGGGCCCGAGGCGGACGTGCGCTTCGTCGCCTACGACGGAAGCAAGGCCGGACCGGCCGGCGCCGACATCAGTGTCGAGGTGAAGACCCCGGCGGCCGTCGCGTACCTGGCGCAGGCCCCCGGAGAGCTGGGTCTGGCCAGGGCGTACGTGTCCGGTCACCTCGACGTCGACGGGGACATGTACACCCTGCTGTCCCGAATGTGGTCGCTCACCGTCAACGACATCCCGGTCGGGCAGAAGCTCGCGGCCATCCGAGCCCTCGGGGTCCGCCCGCTGCTGACGCGGATGCCGCCGCCTCCGCAGGAGGTGCGGCGCAGCATGCTCGCCCGGATGGGCAGCAGGCACGCCAAGCAGCGCGACGCCGAGGCCATCCACCACCACTACGACGTCTCCAACAAGTTCTACTCGTGGGTGCTCGGCCCCTCCATGGCCTACACCTGCGCGGTCTTCCCCGAGCAGGAGTCCACGCTGGAGGAGGCGCAGCTCACCAAGTTCGAGCTCGTCGCCCGCAAGCTGGACCTCAAGCCCGGCATGAGGCTGCTGGACGTCGGCTGCGGCTGGGGCGGAATGGTCATCCACGCCGCCCGCGAGTACGGCGTGAAGGCGCTGGGGGTCACCCTCTCGCGCCAGCAGGCCGAGTGGGCGCAGAAGGCCATCGCGGAGGCCGGCCTCGGCGAGCTCGCCGAGGTCCGCCACATGGACTACCGCGACGTGCCGGAGACCGGCTTCGACGCCGTCAGCTCGATCGGCCTGACCGAGCACATCGGCAAGGACCAGCTGCCCTTCTACTTCCGCTTCCTGTACGACAAGCTCGTCCCCGGCGGGCGGCTGCTCAACCACTGCATCACCCGCCCGACGGGCACGGAGAAGACCCTCAACGCCGGCGGCTTCATCAACCGCTACGTCTTCCCCGACGGGGAGCTGGAGTCGGTCGGTTACCTGGCCCGCCAGATCGAGGACACCGGTTTCGAGATCCGCCACGAGGAGAACCTGCGCGAGCACTACGCGCAGACCCTCCGCTTCTGGTGCGCCAACCTCGACGCCCACTGGGACGAGGCGGTCAAGGAGGTCGGCGAGGGCACGGCGCGGGTCTGGCGCCTCTACATGGCGGCCTGCGTGGTCGGCTTCGAACGCAACAAGATCCAGCTCCACCAGGTCCTCGGGGTGAAGCTCAACGCCGACGGCACGGCCGGTCTCCCGCTCCGCCCCTCGCTCGACTGGCCCTGACGCCCGGAACACGCTCACGCGGGGAGCCCCCGCGCGGGAGACGCTCGTACGGGATGTTCCTCTACGAGAATCCGCGCGGGCGCTCACGCGAACGCGTTCCCACCGGACCGTACGGCCCCTGCCGCGGACACCTCGGGGCCGGGTTCCGGCGGCATGCCGCGCCGTCCGGAACCCGGCCCCGCCGCCGTGGCCTCATCGGCCGGGCGGATACGGGCCCCTCAGCGGAGCTCGCGCTTGAGGATCTTCCCGGTCGCGGTCATCGGAAGCGCGTCGCGGAACTCGACGATCCGCGGATACTTGTACCCCGCCATGTTCTCCTTGCCCCAGGCGATCAGCTCGTCCTCGGTGACCGTCGCGCCGGGGGTGCGGATGACGTACGCCTTGACCTCCTCGCCGTGCGAGTCGTGGGCGACCCCGACCACCGCCGCGAGGGAGACCTCGGGGTGGGTGATCAGGACCTCCTCGAGCTCGCGCGGGTAGACGTTGAAGCCACCCCGGATGATCATGTCCTTGGCGCGGTCGATGATGGAGTAGTAGCCGTCGGCGTCGCGGGTGGCGATGTCGCCGGTGCGGAACCAGCCGTTCCGCATGACCTCGGCGGTCGCCTCGGGCCGGTTGTAATAGCCCTTCATCACGTTGTGCCCGCGGATCGCGATCTCGCCGGGACCCTCGCCCTCGATCGTCTTCCAGTCGTTGTCGATCAGTTTCATCTCCACGCCCCAGATCGGCGTGCCGATCGTGCCGGGCTTGGTGGGCCTGCCGAGCTGGTTGAAGCTGGCCACCGGGGAGGTCTCCGACAGGCCGTACCCCTCCAGGATGCCGATCCCGAAGGTCTTCTCGAAGTCCTTGAGCACCTCGACGGGGGAGGAGGCGCCACCGGCGGCCGCGATCCTGAGAGAGGTGGGCACCTCGTCGCCGTCGGTGTGGATCTTCGTCAGCATGGCCCAGTACATGGTCGGCACGCCCGCGAACAGCGTGATGTTCTCGGCGCGCATCAGCTCCAGGGCCGGGCCCGGCTCGAAGCGCGGCAGGAGCACGACGGTCGCCTGGCGCCGGAACCCGGCGTTCATGACGACGGTCTGGCCGAAGGAGTGGAACAGCGGCAGCACCGCCAGGTAGGCGTCACCGCCCTCGGTGCGGGGGAACATCTCGTCGGAGACCATGGCGTTGAGCAGCATGTTCTGGTGGCTGAGCTCGGCGCCCTTGGGCTGGCCCGTGGTGCCGCTGGTGTACAGGATCACCGCGGTGTCGTCGGGCGAGGTCTGCACGGTCTCGAACTCGCCGGACACGCCGTCCAGCGCGGCCCACAGCGTCTCCCCGTACTCGGACTCGGTGGCGAACGCGGTGGCGGGCAGCACGAAGAAGTGTTCGGCGGAGGACCCCTCGAAGCCGGCTTTGCCCCGCTCGCCCAGTGGCAACTCGGGAGTGCCCTCGAAGCAGAACAACGCCTTGGCCTGGGAGTCCTCCAGGTGGTAGGCGATCTCCCTGGACTGCAGCAACACGTTGAGCGGCACGACCGTGGCGCCGGCCTTGAGGATCCCGTAGTAGACGAACGGGAAGTAGGGCAGGTTGGGGCAGGCCAGCGCCACCTTGTCGCCCTTGCCGATCCCGCGGGAGACCAGCAGGTTGGCAACCTGGTTCGCGACGGTGTTGACCAGGGAGTACGGCAGCCGCAGGTCACCGAAGACCAGTGCGGTGCGGTCGGGGGCCTCCCTGGCGCTGTCCTCCAGTGCGATCGACAGGTTGAGCATCGTACGTCCTCCTCCGAGCAAGCTCTGACCCGCTCATACTGGCAGTCCGAGATACCGACCGGTAGGTAACACGATGACAAATTGACGGGCAAACCGCGGGGGAGTAAGCAGATAAGAGCGCGCTTACGGGGAGGCGAGCTGGCCGACTGTGCGATGAAAGGTCAGTGAGCGTGGAGTACGACTACGTCATCGTGGGCGCGGGGTCAGCGGGATGTGTGCTGGCCAACCGTCTTTCCGCCGACCCCGGCACGAGGGTCGCCCTCATCGAGGCGGGCGGTTCCGACCGGAAGCTGGAGGTTCGGATGCCGGCCGGCTTCTCCAAGCTGTTCAAGACCGAGCGCGACTGGGACTTCACCACCGCCAAGCAGCCCGAGCTGTCCGGCAGGGAACTCTACTGGCCGCGCGGCCGGATGCTCGGCGGATCCTCCTCGATGAACGCCCAGATGTGGGTGCGCGGGCACCGCGCCGACTACGACGGATGGAACGTGCCGGGCTGGTCCTACGAGGAGGTCCTCCCGTACTTCCGCAGGGTCGAGCGCCGCGCCGGCTCCAACCGCGGCGGCGTGTACGGCACGGAGGGCCCGATCCACATCTCGGAGCTGCGCTCCCCGAACCCCGCCACCGCGCTCTTCCTGCGGGCCTGTGAGGAACTGGGCATCGCCCGCCTGGAGGAGCTGAACGGCCCCTCCAACGAGGGCTGCTCGCCGACCCCCGTCACCCAGCGCAGGGGCCGTCGCTGGAGCTCCGCGGACGCCTACCTCGCACCCGCGGCCAGGCGGCCCAACCTCACCGTGCTCACCTCCTCACGCGTACGCCGGGTGCTCGTCGAGGACGGGCGCGCGACCGGGGTGGAGTACGGCGGCGACGGCGACGGCGACGTCGGCGGTGACGGCACCGCGGTGGCGCGGGCGCGCGGGGAGGTCATCCTGTCGGCCGGGGCGATCGGCTCACCGCACCTGCTGATGCTGTCGGGGGTCGGTCCGGCGGACGAGTTGCGGTCCGCGGGTGTCGAGCCGGTCCACGAGCTGCCCGGGGTCGGCGCCAACCTCCAGGACCACCTCGCGTCGGGCGTCTTCCTGCACTGCCTCAAGCCGATCACCCTCGCCGGCGCCGAGTCGACCGCCAACCTGCTCCGCTTCCTGGCCGGCGGCCGAGGCATGCTCACCTCCAACATCGGCGAGGCCGTGGCGTTCATCCGCACCTCCGAGGAGGAGCCCGCCCCCGACATCGAGCTGATCTTCGCTCCCGGCTCCTTCGTCAACCACGGCCTCACCCCGCCGCCCGGCCACGGCCTGACCATCGCCTCGATCCTGCTGCGGCCGGAGAGCCGCGGCCGCCTCTCGCTGGACGGCCGGGACGTCGTGATCGACCCCGGCTACCTGACGGCGGAGGCCGACGTCCGGCGGCAGGTCGCCGGGCTGCGGAAGGCGAGGGAGCTGTTCACCACCGAGGCGCTCCGGCCGCTCGCGGGGCCGCCGATGGACCCGTACTGGGACCCGAGGACCGAGGAGGAGCTCGTCCGCTGGATCCGCGAGCGCAGCGAGACCCTCTACCATCCGGTCGGCACCTGCCGGATGGGCGACGATCCCGGGTCGGTGGTGGACCCCGCCCTGCGGGTCCGAGGGATCGCCGGCCTGCGGGTGGCCGACGCCTCGGTCATGCCGCTCATCACCCGGGGACACACCCACGCGCCCACCGTCATGATCGCCGAAAGGGCCGCCGACCTCATCGCCGCCGGCCACTGACGGCCGGGCCATCGGATCGCGTGATCGCGAGGCCGGGAGGCCGCCGTGGCCGCCGAGGGGCCGCGTGGGCGGATCGGCTTGGCCAGGTCGTGGCCTTCCTTTCGCGGGGTGCCAGGGAGGAGCATGTTCCCAGACCGGGCGCTTCCCGCATCGGGAGCGCTCCGGGAAGGTCGACGATCTCGTTCCGAGCTGGTTGAGCCGAGGGTCCTGTGGCAGGATCCATGAAAACAGAATGCGGTTCTAGTGGAGGCTGGCGTGACGGTTTCACTCGCGGACATCGATCTGTCGGACATCTCCTTCTGGGAGCGGCCGATGGCCGAGCGGGAGGCCGCCTTCGCAGTGCTCCGCGCGCAGCCGGGCCCCATCCTGTTCGCCGAGCCCGAGATCCCCTTCGCCCCGCTCGGCCCCGGCTACTACGCCCTGGTGCGGCACGCGGACATCATCGAGGCCAGCCGCCACCCCGACGTCTTCTCCTCGGGCCGGGGGGCGACGTCCATCCAGGACCTCGGCCCCGAGTTCGGCGAGTACTTCGGTTCGATGATCAATATGGACGATCCCCGGCACGCGCGGCTGCGCAGAATCGTGTCCCGGGCGTTCACCCCGAAGATGATCAAGCAGTTCGAGGTCGACGTCGACGCCGCGGCCGTGCGGATCGTGGACGACCTGATCGCGAAGGGGCCCGGCTGTGACTTCGTGACCGAGGTGGCCGCCAAGCTGCCCCTGAAGATCATCTGCGACATGATGGGCATCGGTCCCGAGCACTACCAGGCGGTCTTCGACGCCACGAGCATCATCCTGTCGGGCGGCGACCCCGAGTTCATCGCCGACGTCAGCCGTGCGGCCGAGTTGCTCCTCGGTGCGGGGCAGGGACTCCAGAACCTCGTCATCTCCCTGGCCGCCGAGGGGGGAGACAACCTCATCACCGCTCTGACCAGTGCCAACATCGACGGTGAGAAGCTGACGATGCAGGAGCTCGGCTCGTTCTTCATCCTGCTGGTGGTGGCGGGCAACGAGACCACCCGCAACGCCGTCTCCCACGGCCTGCACCTGTTCACCGAGCACCCCGGCCAGCGGGAGCTGCTGCTCCAGGACCTCGACGGGCGCCTGCCCGGTGCCGTCGAGGAGATCGTCCGCCTCGCCTCGCCCGTCGCCTGGATGCGCCGCAGCCTCACCCGCGACCACGAGATGAACGGCCACCTCTACCGCGCGGGGGAGAAGGTCCTGCTGTACTACTGGGCCGCCAACCGCGACGAGAGCGTCTTCACCGACCCGCACCGCTTCGACATCCGGCGTACCGAGGGGCCGCACGTCGGCTTCGGCGGCCCGGGACCGCACTTCTGCCTGGGCGCCCACCTCGCCCGCCGCGAGATCACCGTCATGTTCCGCGAGTTGTTCACCCGCCTGCCCGGAATCCGTTCCGTGGGGGAGCCCGACCGTCTGCGTTCCAGCTTCATCAACGGCATCAAGCATCTTGACTGCGACTTCTGAGCGCCGCCAGGGGGCCTTGCGTTGACGCGAGCGTTTGGTTTCCCAAATTCTGGGAGAGCCGCCAGGGGGCCTCGCATTGACGCAAGCGTTTGCTTTCCCAAATTCCGGGAGAGCCGCCAGGGGGCCTCGCATTGACGCAAGCGTTTGCTTTCCCAAAGGATGGGCGCCATGAACGTGACGCCAGCCGAGCGGAAGCCGATCGTCTCCGCCGGCGACTTCGACCTGTCGGACCACGACTTCTGGTCCAGGCCCATGCCGGAGCGGGAGCACGCCTTCCGGCTGCTGAGGGAGCTGGAGCGTCCCGTTTTCTACCAGGAGATGGAGAACCCGCTGATCCCGCGAGGGCCCGGCTACCACGCGCTGGTCAAGCACGCCGACATCCTGGAGGCCAGCCGCACTCCCGAGGTGTTCTGCTCGGGAGACGGCGGGGCCACCAACATCCTCGACATGCCCGCCGAGTTCGCCGAGTACTTCGGTTCGATGATCAATATGGACGATCCCCGGCACGCGCGGCTGCGCAGGATCGTGTCCCGGGCGTTCACCCCGAAGATGATCAAGCAGTTCGAGGTCGACGTCGACGCCGCGGCCGTGCGGATCGTGGACGACCTGATCGCGAAGGGGCCCGGCTGTGACTTCGTGACCGAGGTGGCCGCCAAGCTGCCCCTGAAGATCATCTGCGACATGATGGGGATACCGGAGACGGACTACCGCGCTGTCTTCGACAGATCCAACATCATCCTCGGAGGCTTCGACCCCGAGTACGTCGGCCTCGACATGAACACCGTCGCGGAGAGGCTGCTGACCGCAGGGATGGAGCTCCAGCAGCTCGTCCAGGACCTCGCCGCGCACCGGGCGGAACATCCCACGACCGACCTCACCTCGTCGCTGGTCAACGCCAACATCGACGGTGAGAAGCTGACGATGCAGGAGCTCGGCTCGTTCTTCATCCTGCTGGTGGTGGCGGGCAACGAGACCACCCGCAACGCCATCTCCCACGGCCTGCGCCTGTTCACCGAGCATCCCGGCCAGCGGGAGTTGCTGCTCCAGGACCTCGACGGGCGCCTGCCCGGTGCCGTCGAGGAGATCGTCCGCCTCGCCTCACCGGTCAACTACATGCGCAGGAAGGTCACCCGCGACCACGAGATGAACGGCCACCTCTACCGCGCGGGGGAGAAGGTCGTGTTCTACTACTGGGCCGCCAACCGCGACGAGACCGTCTTCACCGACCCGCTCCGCTTCGACATCACCCGCAGTCCCAACCCCCACATCGGCTTCGGCGGCCCGGGACCGCACTTCTGCCTGGGCGCCCACCTCGCCCGCCGCGAGATCACCGTCATGTTCCGCGAGTTGCTCCGCCGCGTCCCGCGGATCGAGGGCGGCGCTCCCGAACGGCTCCACTCCAGCTTCATCAACGGGATCAAGCGGATGGAGTGCACCTTCTAAGTCGTTCGCGGCTTTCGGGAATCCCTACGGAGTGGTCACTGCCCCGCCGCGCGGATCGACTTGAAGACGGTGTTGATGTCGGGGAGCAATTCCTTCCTGCTGTCCGGCACCGACATGTAGACGATCGAGGGCAGATCGGCGCCGGTGCTCACCGCCGCCACGACCATGGTCGTCTTCGAGTCGCCCGAGGTGATCTCGTACGCCGCGAGCTGGCCGGGCAGGCCGTTCACCGACAGGGTCTGCTGGGCGGTCTTACGGGCGGTGTTGCCCTCGGGGAAGAACTTGTTGCGCCCGTTGGAGGCCACCGCGTTGATCACCGGTGCGAGGTTCTCCGGCGAGGTGTACTTGCTCTTCAGGCGCGGGGAGAGCGGGCCCGACATCAGCTGCGCGAACTGGGTCTTGCCCGTGGAGTCCGTACCCGCCGGGAGATACTGACGGGTCGTGAAGCCGTAGGAGGCGGGCATGCCGGGACGCTGGTCCTGCCGCCAGGGGGCGCCGAGCCGTGCCAGGGTGATCCCCGCCTGCTGGTCGGTGAGCGTGCCGGCCACCGGCGACGCGTCGCCGGTGAAGCGCGGCAGGCGGCCGATGGCGGCGGGCTTGGCCGGCTTCTTGGTGACCGCCGCGGAGGGCTTGGGATCGGGGGCGATCTCCTCGCCGCCGGCCAGCGGCCCGGCCAGGAACGCCCAGAGCACCGCGCCGAGCAGCGCGATGACCACGGACCCGGCCAGCGCGAAGATCCAGACCGGCCGTCCCCGCTCGCCGAGCTCGTCCTCGTCCTCGATGGCCTGGTAGTTGTCGCCGAAGACCGTGTTCCACAGCTCCTGCTGGCGCTCGGGCGGAGGTGTCTTCGGGCCGCTGATCTGGCCCGCGGTGACGAACGGCTTGTTCGGGTCGGAGGGGTCGCGGCTCAGGTGATGGCCGGGCTGGCCCGGATGCCCAGGCTGGCCGGGGTGACCCCCATGTCCGGACTGGCCCGGGTGGCCCGGGTGGCCGGGCTGGGGCTGGGACGGCCCGGGGCCGGCTCCGGGATGAACGGGGGCCTGGGGGGCGGGTGCGCCGGAGGCCGCCGCGTTCGCGGCCTGGGCCCACATGGCGGGGGTGTCCGGCACGCCGTAGCTGCGCCGCGCGTTTCCGGTGCCGTCGCCGTTCGGGGTGCCGTTCGGGGCGCCGGCCTCAGGTGAGGCGCCCCCGAAAGGGGGACCACCGGGGGCGACGCCGGAAGGGGCGCCCTGGGCGTTTCCCTGAGCGGCGCCGGGATGGGCGCTCCCGAAGGGAACGGCCGGAGCGTCGGTGCCCGCCCAGGAGGGGGAGAACGCCGAGGTCTGCGCCTCGGCGGGACCCGCGTTCCCCGAGGAGAGGGCCGGAGGCCACGCGCCACCGCCCGCCGGGGCCGCGGGTGGCCAGGGGGCGTTCTCCGCCGGCGCGGGTGAGGGCGGCCACCCGCCGTTCTCCGTCGGCTGTGCCGGAGGCCAGGCGGGGGCGTCGTTTCCCGGGGCGGCGGCCTGCCACGTCTCGCCCGCCGGCGCATCGGAACCCTGCCGGCGCGCGTCCCCCTGCGGGCTCGACGCCTGTGCCCAGCCGTTGTTCTGCGGGCTGGTCGCCTGTGCCCAGCCGTTGGCCTGCGGGCTCTGCGCACGGCTGTCGTCGTGGGGCGTGGCGCTGGGCCGGCCGTCGTTGGTCGGTGTGCCGGCCTGCGCCCAGCCGTTGGAAGAGCCGGCCTGGAGGGCGGAGGTGGGCTGAGCGTTGCCGTCCTGTGGCGGCGTGGACTGCGGCCATCCGTTGTTCGGGGAGGACGGGTGGTGGCCGTCGCCGTCGGCCTGCGGGCCCGAGGCCTGCGCCCAGCCGTCCTGTGCGGAGGCGGGCTGCGGCCATCCGTTGCCGGGGGAGGTCTGGTGCGAGCCGTCGGTGCCCTGCGGGCCGGAGGCCTGTGCCCAGCCGTCACCTTGAGCGTTTGATCCCTGAGCGCCCGATCCCTGCGGGCCGGAGGCCTGTGCCCAGCCGTCGCTCTGGGGGGTGGTCGCCTGCGCCCAGCCGTCGTTGCGCGGGCTGGACGCCTGTGCCCAGCCGTCCTGTGCGGAGGCGGATTGCGGCCATCCGTTGCCGGGGGAGGTCTGGTGCGAGCCGTCGGTGCCCTGCGGGCCGGAGGCCTGGGACCAGCCGTCGCCCTGAGTGCCTGATCCCTGCGGGCCGGAGGCCTGGGACCAGCCGTCACCCTGGGGGGCGGACGCCTGCGCCCAGCCGTCGTTGCGCGGGCTGAAAGCCTCCGACCAGCTGTCGCTCCGGGGGTTCGACGCCTGTGCCCAGCCGTCGGCCTGCGGGCGCTGCGTGCGGCCGTCGTCGTGGGACGGGGGGCTCTGAGGCCGGCCGCCGGGGGGATCCGCCGGGGAGGCGGCGGGGCGCTGCCCCTCGCCGCCGGGTGAGGTCTGCCACGAGGAGCCGTTGCCGCCCTGCGACTCGTCCTGCGGGCGGGGGAGCCGAGGGCCGGTACCGAGGGGGTCGTTCGTCCACGAGGGCGACGGCTCGGCAGCCTCCGGCCATGCCGGAGGCAGGTGGGACTGGCTGGACTGCTCCGAGGCCATGCTTTCCTTACCTCCCGCGCGGGTGCCCGAATTAGGCGTATTGGGCATGGTCTCACGTGAGACGGGGGGGCTCGCAGGGAAACCGGAGAACGCCCCCCTGAACTGGAGTCCGGTGGGGTCGGTCGGCGGATCCTGCATGGGCAGGCCGACCTCCATCGGATCCGGGCCCTGCCCCGGCTCTGCTGAATGTGCCACGGTTAGAAGAGTAAACGTGAGAGACATACGAGGTCACAACAGGCCGCATAGCCATCGGGTCTCGTTGCCCCGCGAGTACGGGAACCCCATTCTGCCGACCTGGCCGGATCCTGTCCCCCGCTTGCCGCGATCGGCCCTGTTTTCCCTGGCCATGAATACGCCTTGCGGGCTGCGATAGTCTTGGTCTATGCGTGCCGCGACCCTGCTTATCGGGCCGCATCGGCTCTCCCGTCCCTGAGCGCCCTGCCGATGCGGCTGCCCTCCGCGTGAGCGGGGGGTTTTTGCATTGGGCCGGACGGGTCAGACCATCCACGCAGACACACCCCGAGGAAACCGACGTGAGCGAGCGAGCCGACATGCAGAGCGACGAGCAGCACTATGACCCGCAGGCCCTGCAGGTCAAGTGGCAGCGCAGGTGGGAGGAACTGGACCCCTTCCGGGCCTCCGACGACCCCGCCGACCCGCGTGAGCGGCGCTACATGCTCGACATGTTCTCCTACCCCTCGGGCGACCTGCACATGGGACACGCCGAGGTGTTCGCCCTGGGCGACGTCATCTCCCGCTACTGGGTCCAGCGCGGCTACAACGTGCTGCACCCCGTCGGCTGGGACTCCTTCGGCCTGCCCGCCGAGAACGCCGCGATCAAGCACGACGCGCACCCGGCGGAGTGGACCTACGCCAACATCGAGACCCAGGCCAACTCCTACCGGCGCTACGCGATCTCCTTCGACTGGTCCCGCCGCCTGCACACCAGCGACACCTCGTACTACAAGTGGACCCAGTGGCTGTTCAACCGCTTCTTCGAGCGCGGCCTGGCCTACCGCAAGGGCGGCCTGGTCAACTGGTGCCCGAACGACCAGACCGTGCTGGCCAACGAGCAGGTCAAGGACGGCAGGTGCGAGCGCTGCGGCGCCGAGGTCGTCCGCCGCGAGCTGACCCAGTGGTATTTCAAGATCACTGATTACGCCGACCGGCTGCTGGACGACATGGCCCTGCTGGAGGGCGGCTGGTCCGAGCGGGTGCTGACCATGCAGCGCAACTGGATCGGCCGGTCCGAGGGCGCCGACGTCAACTTCGTGATCGAGGGCCGCGACGAGCCGGTCACCGTCTACACCACCCGTCCCGACACCCTGTACGGCGCCACCTTCTTCGTGGTCGCCCCGGACGCGCCGCTGGCCGAGGAGATCGTCACCGACGACCGGCGCGAGGCGTTCGAGGCCTACCGGGTCGAGGTCTCCAAGCTGTCCGACATCGACCGGCTGTCCACCGAGAAGGAGAAGACCGGCGTCTTCCTGGGCCGGTACGCCATCAACCCGGTCAACGGCGAGCGCATGCCGGTCTGGGCGGCCGACTACGTGCTGTCCGACTACGGCCACGGCGCCATCATGGCCGTGCCCGCGCACGACCAGCGCGACCTGGACTTCGCCCGCGCCTTCGACCTGCCGGTACGGGTGGTCGTGCACACCGGCCTGGCCGATCCGGGCGAGACCGGCGTCGCCACCTCCGGTGACGGCGCGATGGTCAACTCCGGCCCGCTGGACGGCCTGGCCAAGGCCGAGGCGATCCGGAAGATCATTGAGGTGCTGAGCGAGCGGGGCACCGGACGGTTCACGGTCAACTTCCGGCTGCGCGACTGGCTGCTGTCCCGCCAGCGCTTCTGGGGCTGCCCGATCCCGATCATCCACTGCGCCGACTGCGGCGAGGTCCCCGTCCCCGACGACCAGCTGCCCGTCACCCTGCCCGACATGCGCGGCGAGGCCCTGGCACCCAAGGGCGTCTCCCCGCTGGCCTCGGCCGAGGACTGGGTGAACGTCTCCTGTCCCAAGTGCGGCGGCCCGGCCAAGCGCGACACCGACACGATGGACACCTTCGTCGACTCCTCGTGGTACTTCCTGCGCTACGTCGACCCGGCGTACGAGGACGGCCCGTTCGACGTCGAGCGCGTCCGCAGGTGGGGTCCGATCGACCAGTACATCGGCGGCGTCGAGCACGCCGTGCTGCACCTGCTGTACGCCAGGTTCTTCACCAAGGTCCTGCACGACATGGGGATGATCGACTTCGTCGAGCCCTTCACCCGCCTGCTGAACCAGGGGCAGGTCATCAACCAGGGCAAGGCGATGTCCAAGTCGCTGGGCAACGGCGTCGACCTGGGCCAGCAGATCGACGCCTACGGTGTCGACGCGGTCAGGCTGACCGTCGTCTTCGCTGGGCCGCCCGAGGAGGACATCGACTGGGCCGACGTCTCCCCGGCGGCGTCGCAGAAGTTCCTGGCCCGCGCGTTCCGGGTGATGGCCGAGGCCGGCGCGGCCTCGGCGCCCGGGGTGGACGTCACCGCCGGAGACCTGAACCTGCGCAAGGTCGTCCACCACACCATCGACGAGGTCACCAAGCTGGTCGACTCCCACCGCTTCAACGTCGCGGTGGCCCGCATGATGGAGCTGACGAGCGCGGCCCGCAAGGCCATCGACTCCGGGCCCGGCGCCGCCGACCCGGCGGTCAGGGAGGCCGCCGAGACCCTGGCGGTCATGCTGTCCCTGGTCGCGCCGTACGCGGCGGAGGAGGGCTGGGAGCGGCTGGGGCACTCCGCCTCGGTCGCCACCGCGGGCTGGCCGGTCGCCGATCCGGCACTGCTGGTCCAGGAGTCGGTCACCTGCGTCGTCCAGGTCGCGGGCAAGGTGCGCGACCGGCTGGAGGTCTCCCCGGAGATCTCCGAGGCGGACCTGGAGGCGCTGGCCCTGGCGTCGGAGAAGGTTCGGTCCTTCCTGTCCGGGGAGCCGCGAAAGGTGATCGTCCGCGCGCCCAAGCTGGTCAACATCGTCCCCTAGGCGGCCGGGGAAGCCCTGAGAACGCCGGATGGGCGGTATCCCGTGTCGGGACACCGCCCATCCGGCGTGTCGCGCGTCCTCCGGCGTGTCGCGTGGAGGCCGGAGGCGCGTGGTATGGAACTCGCCTCGGGACGACGTGTTTCGAAACTCGCTCAGCAGGCGCGGAGAAGAACGGTCCGGAGCTCGCCCCGGAACGCTCGCGTCAGAGCTTGCGGAGGACCGCGACGACCTTGCCGAGCACGGTGGCCTCGTCACCCGGGATCGGGTCGTAGTTGGGGTTGTGCGGGACCAGCCAGACATGGCCGTCTCTGCGCTTGAAGGTCTTGACCGTGGCCTCACCGTCGATCATCGCCGCGACCACGTCGCCGTTGTCGGCGACCGGCTGCTGGCGTACGACCACCCAGTCGCCGTTGGCGATGGCGGCCTCGATCATCGAGTCACCGGTCACCTGGAGGAGGAAGAGGGTGCCCTCGCCGACAAGCTGCTTGGGCAGGGCGAAGACGTCCTCGATGCTCTCCTCGGCGAGGATGGGACCACCGGCGGCGATCCGGCCCACCAGGGGGACGTAGGCGGCGGTCGGGCGGCTGACCGGGGCCTCGTCCTCGCCGGAGTCGGGATCCACCCACAGCACGGGCTCGCCGGGAAGGCGGACCTCCAGGGCGCGGGGGCGGTGCGGATCACGCCGCAGGTAGCCCTTGCGTTGCAAAGCCGTCAGCTGGTGCGACACGCTGGAGGTGCTGGTGAGCTGCACCGCCTCACCGATCTCCCGCATGGACGGCGGGTAACCGCGCTGCTGCACGGAATCGCGGATCACCTCAAGGATCTTCCGCTGCCTGGGGGTGAGGCCAAGGGAGTCACGCCTTCGCACCGCCAGGTCGCTGGCGGCCGAACCGTTCTCGTTGTGCTGGCTCATACGAACTCCTCGCCTCCCGGTCTGTATTTAACACGTCGCACACAGCGACCATACCTCGGCCGAAGATCATATTCAAACAATTGTTCGAATGTCCTCGAAATCGGCGACGCCGTGGTGTACAACATCGTACGGGAGTTCGATCGACATCGTGTTCGATTCGCCGATCTTTCTTCGACATGTGTTCGGCCAGGTCGAGGGGATGGGGGTCACCATGAAACCGACCACGACGACACCGCGATCCAGGACCGTGCCGGCATCCCGGGCGGCGCGGCGCTCACCGGAGGCGCCGCGCCTGCGGCTCGTGCCGCCCCCGCGACCGGAGCCGGAGCCGGAGGTCGCGCGAAGGTCCGAGGCGGGGCCCGGGCCGGGGTCCGGGCGGGGGTCGGCGCCGGTGTCGGGACCGCTGCCGGGGCCGCGCCCCGGCCGTGGGCCGGGGCGGAGGTCCGGGCAGGGCCTCGAGCGGGTGTCCGAGCGGGCGTCTGGGCGCGAATCCGGACAGGCGGCCGCCCGTGAGCCGGGGCGGAGGTCCGGGCAGGGGTCCCGGCCGGGGGCCGAGCGGCTGTCCGGGCGTGAATCCGGGCAGGGGTCCGGCCGGGAGTCCGGGCGGTCGTCCGGGCGCGAGCGGAGACGGCGACCCGGTCGCGAGCCGGGCCGGAGGCCTGGCCGTGAGCCGGAGCGGGGGCTCGGGAGCGGATCCGGGCCGAGGAGGGCGCCGGGATCGGCGGTGGCGCCCGTGGTGCGGGCCCGCCGTTCCGGCGTCGCCCGTCCGTCGTCCGTCCGGCGGCCACTCCGGCTCACCAGGCGTGGAAGGATTGTGGCGGTGACGGTGCTCGCGCTCCTCACCCTGGGGGTGCTCTGGATCGGCGGGCGCATCGACATGGCCTCGGCGGGCGGGCGACCGGACCTTGAGGGCCTTCCCCGGATCACGGTGCACGCGGGCGACACGCTGTGGGAGATCGCGGACGCGTTGACGGAGGAGGCCGACGCCGGCCCGATGGTCCGTCGTGTCATGGACCTGAACGGGCTGTCCGGCTCGACGGTCCGGCCGGGGACCCGGCTCTATCTCCCCGAGGGCCTCGTCCGCTGAGGCCCGGGAGGGCCTGTCCCCGAGGTGGACCCCCGAGGTGGGGGAGGGGCGGCGGCGTACGTGGGGGAGGGGTCCGAGAGGGCGGTCGGCGGGCGGGGAGGGGGAGTGCGGGGTGTCTCGCCTGACAGATCGCCCGGGGCGTTTGTGAGGGAAGAGGTGCCCGGGACGAGAGGGGTCTCGCCCGGGTGGCGACACGCCGGGATGTGACGGCTGATCAGCGACTTCGTCCGGCAAGGTCGTTTCAACTTGCGTTCATGGTCGCGCACTTCTACGGTTGGACCACAACATCTAGTGGCTGCATCGCAACCCTTCACCACAGATTGTGTTTCCATTACCGCACCTCGACTATTCGAAGGTGTGTGCGCGAGCGTCTGGGCGTGCGCGTGGTGGGTAGGTGAAGTGGGTCGGCCGCTTCGGTAGTCAAGGAGGCGACACGCGTGCATTGTCCGTTCTGTCGCCATCTCGACACGCGAGTCATCGACAGCCGGGCCACCGAGGACGGTGGGGCCATCCGCCGCAGGCGCACGTGCTCCGAATGCGGGCGCAGGTTCACCACGCAGGAGACCGTCCTGCTCATGGTGAGCAAGCGCAGCGGTGTGACGGAGCCGTTCTTCAGGGACAAGGTGATCGCCGGGGTCCGGCGGGCCTGCCAGGGGCGGTCCGTCAGCGAGGACTCCCTGGCGCAGCTGGGCCAGCGGGTCGAGGAGAGCATCCGGGCCACCGGGTGCGCCGAGATCGCGGCCCACGAGGTCGGGCTGGCCATCCTGGGCCCGCTCCGCGAGCTGGACGAGGTGGCGTACCTGCGGTTCGCCTCCGTCTACCGGGGGTTCGAGACCCTGGCCGACTTCGAGGCGGAGATCGAGCGGCTCCGGGCGGAGCGCTCCACCGAGCAGGACTGATGCAGACCCCGGGCGCCGGGGGTGAGGCGGCGCGTTGATGTGGTCCGATTCGAGGGTTCTGCGGAGCCCCAGGAGGGGGAAGTCATGACGGAGACTGTCGGCGCGGTGACACGTGGGGGCAAGAGGCCGCGCAAGGGCCTGAAGATGAAGCGCATCTTCACCACGCCAGGCGTGCATCCCTATGACGAGCTGACCTGGGAGCGCCGCGACGTCGTCATGACCAACTGGCGCGACGGCTCGATCAACTTCGAGCAGCGCGGCGTCGAGTTCCCCCAGTCGTGGTCGGTCAACGCCGCCAACATCGTGACCACCAAGTACTTCCGCGGCGCGGTCGGCACCCCGCAGCGGGAGTGGAGCCTCAAGCAGCTGGTCGACCGGGTGGTGGGCGTCTACACGCGTACGGCGGTCGAGCACGGCTACTTCGCCACCGACGAGGACGCCGAGATCTTCGACCACGAGCTCAAGCACGCTCTGGTCAACCAGGTCTTCAGCTTCAACTCGCCCGTCTGGTTCAACGTCGGCACCGCGTCGCCGCAGCAGGTCAGCGCCTGCTTCATCCTGGCCGTCGACGACCAGATGGAGTCGATCCTCGACTGGTACAAGGAAGAGGGCGTGATCTTCAAGGGAGGTTCGGGCTCCGGCGTCAACCTCTCCCGGATCCGTTCCTCCAAGGAGCTGCTCTCCAGCGGCGGCACCGCCAGCGGCCCGGTCTCCTTCATGCGCGGCGCGGACGCCTCCGCGGGCACCATCAAGTCCGGGGGCGCCACCCGCCGCGCCGCCAAGATGGTCGTCCTCGACGTCGACCACCCCGACATCGAGGAGTTCGTCGAGACCAAGGCGCGCGAGGAGGACAAGATCCGCGCCCTCCGCGACGCCGGGTTCGACATGGACCTGGGCGGCAAGGACATCGTCTCCGTCCAGTACCAGAACGCCAACAACTCCGTGCGCGTCTCCGACGAGTTCATGCGCGCGGTGGAGAACGGCGAGGAGTTCGGCCTGCGCGCCCGCCTCACCGGCGAGGTCATCGAGAAGATCGACGCCAGAGAGCTGTTCCGCAAGATGGGCAAGGCCGCCTGGGAGTGCGCCGACCCCGGCCTCCAGTACGACGACACGATCAACGACTGGCACACCAGCCCGGAGACGGGCCGCATCACCGCCAGCAACCCCTGCTCGGAATACCTGCACCTGGACAACTCCTCGTGCAACCTGGCGAGCATCAACCTGCTGAAGTTCCTGAAGGACGACGACACCTTCGACATCGCGAACTTCGTGAAGATCACCGAGCTGGTCATCACCGCGATGGACGTCTCCATCACCTTCGCCGACTTCCCGACCGAGAAGATCGACGAGACCACCCGCGCCTACCGCCAGCTGGGCATCGGCTACGCCAACCTCGGCGCGCTGCTCATGGCCACCGGCCACGCCTACGACTCCGACGGCGGCCGGGCGGTCGCCGGGGCCATCACCTCGCTGATGACCGGCGTCTCCTACCGCCGCAGCGCCGAGCTGGCCGCGGTCGTGGGTCCGTACGACGGCTACGCCCGCAACGCCGACGCGCACAAGCGGGTCATGCGCAAGCACAACGACGCGAACGACGCCCTGCGCACGTTCGACGAGATCGACGGGGCCATCCACCGCGAGGCCTCCAAGCAGTGGAACGAGTGCCTGCGGCTCGGCGACAGGAACGGCTACCGCAACGCCCAGGCCTCGCTCCTCGCCCCGACCGGCACCATCGGCCTGATGATGGACTGCGACACCACCGGCATCGAGCCCGACCTCGCCCTGGTCAAGTTCAAGAAGCTCGTCGGCGGCGGCTCCATGCAGATCGTCAACCAGACGATCCCCCGCGCGCTGCGGCGGCTGGGCTACCAGGAGGAGCAGGTCGAGGCGATCGTCGAGTTCATCGCCGAGCACGGCCACGTCGTCGACGCCCCCGGCCTGCGGCGCGAGCACTACGAGGTGTTCGACTGCGCCATGGGCGAGCGCGCGATCGCCCCGATGGGCCACGTCCGCATGATGGCCGCGGCCCAGCCGTTCCTGTCCGGAGCCATCTCCAAGACGGTCAACCTTCCCGAGTCCGCGACGATCGAGGACATCGAGCAGGTCTACATGGAGGGCTGGAAGCTCGGCCTGAAGGCCCTGGCCGTCTACCGCGACAACTGCAAGGTCGGCCAGCCCCTCTCGGCCTCGGGCAAGAAGACCGAGGAGAAGGAGACGCCCGCCGAGCCGGCGATCCAGGTCGTGGAGATCAGCCGCCCGACCCGCCGCCGGATGCCGAACCAGCGCCCCAGCACCACCACCCGCTTCACCGTGGGAGGCGCCAAGGGCTACATGACCGCCTCGTCCTACCCCGACGACGGCCTCGGTGAGGTCTTCCTGAAGATGTCCAAGCAGGGTTCGACCCTCGCGGGCGTCATGGACGCGTTCTCGGTGGCCATCTCCATCGGCCTGCAGTACGGGGTGCCGCTGGAGACGTACGTCGGCAAGTTCGTCAACATGCGTTTCGACCCGGCCGGCATGACCGACGACCCGGACGTCCGCATCGCCGCCTCGGTGATGGACTACATCTTCCGCCGCCTGGCCCTGGACCACCTGCCCTACGACGACCGCGCGGCCCTCGGGATCTTCTCCGCCTCCGAGCGCGCCGCCCAGCAGCGCGGTGAGGACCCGGCCCCGATCCACACCGACGAGGTCATCGCCGAACTCGCCACCTCGGCCCCCATCGAGCCGGCCCCCGCCGAGGAGCCGCGGTCCCGCCCCGAGGCGGTACCCGTGGAGACCCCGCGTCGCACCGGCTCCCTGGAGTCCCACCAGGGCCGCACCGCCGACGCGCCGCTCTGCATGACCTGCGGCACCAAGATGCGCCCGGCCGGCAGCTGCTACGTCTGCGAGGGCTGCGGCTCCACCAGCGGCTGCAGCTGATAATGGGCAAAGTTGTGGCAGATGCATCACTTGGTGTCTCTCGCTGCGGCATGTAATCCCTGATCGGAAGGGGCGTCAGCCTTGTGCTGGCGCCCCTAACTCTTGGGATCGGCTTCGTTCTGAGTCGTGTGGAGAAAACGCGCAACCGGCGAAGCGGGCGCGCCTGCAGGCCAAGGGCACCAGGTCCGCCAAGCGGCTCCTGAAGGCCCGCCGCCGCAAGGAGTCCCGCTTCGCCCGGAACGTCAACCATGTGATCAGCAAGCATCTGGTCGGCAAGGCCAAAGACACCCGGATGGGGATCGCCCTCGAAGACCTCGAGGGGATCCGCGAACGGGTAACGGTTCGTAAGGCTCAGCGTGCCGACCACCACTCGTGGGCGTTCCGCCGGTTCCGCACGTTCGTGACCTACAAGGCCGCCATCGCCGGCGTGCCCGTGCGTCTGGTCGACCCCCGCGATACCTCCCGCACCTGCCATCGGTGCGGGCACTGCGACAAACGTAATCGTCCCAACCGGGACGACTTCACGTGTCTCGGCCGCGGGTTCGCCGGCCCCGCCGACCACAACGCTGCGATCAACATCGGTCGCAGGGCAGTGAGTCACGCTGCCGACGACGCGGCCTGACCCGTGCACCCCATGCACGGTGAGGAGCTGCGAACTCGGCTCTTCAGGGCTGAGAAGCTGACAGGCGGTAGACCCGGCGGGCGGTGGCGGCGAAGACGTTCTGGACGACCTGGGCTGATCGGCCGGCGAGGACCTCCTGCCAGGTGGAGACCAGGGCGGGCAGGTCGGTCCAGATCTTCTCGATCGGGAAGTTGCTCCCCCACATGCAGCGGTGCGAGCCGAAGGCCTCCAGGCAGGTGTCCGCGACCGTCCCGATCAGTGAGCGGTCCACGCGGTGCACGAACGTGCCCTGGCCGGTGAGCTTCACCACGACGTTGGGCCGCTCGGCGAGCAGTCTCAGGCCGCGTTTCCACTCCGCCACCCGGGACACCTCGAAGTCGTCGAGCATCCCCGCGTGGACCAGGACGAACGTGATGTCGGGGAAGTCGTCGACGAAGCTCGCGGCGTCGGCCATCTGCCCGGCGAACACCTGGAGTTCGAACAGCCAGCCGAGGTCGGCGAGCGAGGCGATGTTGCGGCGGAAGACGGGATCCTTCATGCGGTCGGGGGCGGAGGCGAAACGGAACTCCGGCCGCTCGTGCCAGTGCAGCTGCAGCCGGGTGCCCCTCATGAGCGGGGTGAGCGCGGCCTGGCGGCGCATCACGTCGGCCGCGCCCTCGTCGAAGAGGTCGGCGGACCCGATCACGGCCGTGGGCCAGCCGGTCTCGGCGTGCGTCTCGCGCAGCCAGCGCACCTCGTCCAGGGAGCGGTCGAGCGGCCAGTTGGCCTGCACGTAGACCGCGGAGGTGATGCCGCAGGCGGTGGCCTCCTCGACGTACTCCGACACCGGGTAGTCGCGGCGGATCGATTCGTAGGGGCCGAAGATGCGCGGGATCATCTCGCCCTGGAGCCAGGGCAGGTCGGCGGCGCGCCAGATGTGGTGGTGCGCGTCGACGATCCCGGCGGGAGCCGGACTGGCGGTGGTGTCGTTCATCGGGTACCTCCGGCGTGGGGACCCCCGGCTTCGGCCCCGCGCAGGGGCCTGTCCGTGGGGGCTGTCATGAGCGGGCTCCCGCAGGGCGTGGAGTGGAGCGCGGAGTGGCCCACCGCCTGGCCGCCGCGCGCCGGGGGCCGGACAGGACCGCGGGGAGGCGGCGGACCTCCGCGAGGGCGGTGGGCAGGTCTCGTACGCCGCCGAGGTGGTCGAGGTGGGGGAGGAGGGCGGCCACGGCGCGCGTGACCGGGCTGTAGGCGGGAGAGCACGCCAGCGGTGACCACCAGACGAGCCGGTGACCCAGCCGGGACAGGCGGGCGGTCGCGCGGACCATGGGGACGTGGTCGCCGCGTTCGAGCCCGTCGGACAGCACGATCACGAGCGCGCCCCTCGCGAGCGCCACGAACCGCGGAACGCCCAGGAACTCCCGCAGCGCCGCCCCGATCGCGGTGCCGCCGTCGGCGTCCGTCACCCGCTCGGACACCGCTCGCAGCGCCCGGCCCGTGTGGGGGTGCGACAGCGCGGAGGTGATCCTGGTGAGCCGGGTGCCGAAGGTGAAGACCTCGGTGCGGGCCGGTGCCGCGCGCAGTGCCGTGTGCGCCAGGCGGAGCAGGTCGGGGGTGTGCCGCCGCAGCGAGCCCGAGACGTCGACCAGGATGAGCAGGCGGCGCGGGCGCGGGGGCCGGGCGCGCCGGCGCAGCTCGATGATCTCCCCGTCGTGGCGGTGTGCCCGCCGCCAGGCGTGCCGCACGTCCAGCCGGTCGCCGGTCCGCGCCGGGCGCCGCCGCCTCGACGGGGTCGAGGGCAGCACGGCGGGCCAGGCGGCCTCCAGGGCCCGGGTGATCGAACGCCACCGGTCGCCGGTCGCGTCGAAGTCCCGCCTGCCGTACGTGCTGAGCGTGCTGGCCTCGACCCCGTCGCCGGGCAGCACCTCCCGCGGGGCGGGGTCGTCCTCGCCGGGTCCCTGGGGGGAGGGGACGTCGCTCTCCCCGGCGGGCGGCGGTGGCAGGGCGTCCGCGAGGCCGCCCTGCCGGAACCACGCGGCGAAGACCCGGTCGAACGCGGCGAGCTCCTCGATGTCGTGCAGCAGGGTGATCCGGGCGTACCAGTACAGGGCGGTCAGGTCGCGCGGCGGTGACTCGCCGACGACCCGCAGCAGGTCGGCCTGTTTCGGCAGTGCGGTGGTCACGCCCGCGGCGCGCAGCGCGGACAGGAACCCCCACACGTGACCGGCCGCGAGGACGGCGGGTTCGCCGTCGCCGGACGGTCCTTCCGTGAGGGTGGCGGGTTCGCCGTCGCCGGACGGCTCCCGCGCGAAGGTGGAGGGCTCAGGCATCGCCGAACAGCTCCTCCGCGTGCCCGAGGAGCAGCCGGGTGTCCTCCTCGTCCTTGATGAGCAGGCCGAGGGCGCGGCGCAGCGCCACGGGCCAGGGGCTTCCGCCCTCGGCCAGGGTCACCGCGCCCCTGGCCCACTCCACCGACTCGGCGATGCCGGGCCGCTTGAGCAGCGGCAGCCCGCGTACCCGCTGGACGGCGCGTACCAGCCCCTCCGCGGCCCGCTCCTCAAGGCCGGGTACGGCCGCGCGCAGGATCGCCCGCTCGCGGTCGACCTCGGGGAAGGCGATCCAGTGGTAGAGGCACCGCCGCTTGAGCGCGTCGTGCAGCTCGCGGGTCCGGTTGGAGGTCAGCACAACGACCGGCGGCGTGCGCGCCCTGATGGTGCCCAGTTCCGGGACGGTGATCTGGAAGTCGCCCAGGAACTCCAGCAGGAACGCCTCGAACTCGCTGTCGGCGCGGTCGATCTCGTCGATCAGCAGGACCGCGCCGCGGTCGGCCTCCAGGGCGCGCAGCAGCGGCCGCCGCAGCAGGAACTCCTCGCGGTAGAGGTCGCCGACCTCCTGGCCGCGGCTCTCGGCCACCCGGACCTGCAGGAGCTGCTTGGGGTAGTCCCACTCGTACAGCGCCTGTCCGGAGTCCAGCCCCTCGAAGCACTGGAGCCGGATGAGCTCGCGGCCCACGACGCGCGAGAGCACCGTGGCGATTTCGGTCTTCCCGACGCCCGGTTCCCCCTCGAGCAGCAGCGGCCGGCCCAGCCGCAGCGCCAGGTGGACGGCCGTGCACAGGCCCTCGTCGGCGAAGTACCCCTCCCGTTCGAGCGCCGCGGCGAGCGCGCGCTCGTCCAGGAGGCGGCCCACCGAAGCACTCCCACCGGCCCCCGGGACACCTCCGTCGGCCGCCGAGGAGGTCGCGCGGGCCGCAGAGGAGGCCCGGACGGGCGTCGAGGGCTCGCCGGGTGCCGAGAAGGACCCACCGGGCGCCGGGGGGAGCCCGCCGGCCACCGGGGAACCCCCGACAGGCGTCACAGTTGCGCGTGCTCGGTCGTGAGCAGGTGGACCCGCTGGGTGGTGTGCGCGGCGGCGTCGGCCGCGGCGGCCTTGCCGTGCTCGGAGCCGAACGCGGCGGCGCGGGCGTCCTCGTCGTCGAAGTAGAGCTCGTTCACCGAGTCGAACGGCGCGTCCTCGCCGTTGCTGACGCTCACCGTGTACTTGCGCAGCCCGGGAAGCCTTTTGGCGAACTCGACGTGGTCCTCCACGACCCACTTCGCGAACTCCTCGTGGGACATGTTCTCCGCGCGCTTGAGCAGCGAGACGACTTTCAGCATGGGTATCGGTTCCTCCGGATCGGATGGGTGTTCAGGCGTTTCCGCGCGAGGACACCTCGCGCAGGGCGTCCTTGCGCAGGGCGTCCAGCCCGCGCAGGACGCGTTCGGGGGTGAAGGGCATCGCCGTGACGCGCACGCCGCAGGCGTCGAAGATGGCGTTGGCGATGGCCGGGATCGGCGCGTTGGCGGTCATCTCGCCGATGCCCTTGGCACCGTAGGGGCCGTTGCCCGCCGGACGTTCCAGGAACAGGCTGTGCTGTACGGGAATGTCGGCCGGCCCCGGCATGAGGTAGTCGGCGAAGTCGCGGGGTCCGTGGTCGCGCCGCGGGTAGTAGGGTTCGGTGGTCTCGAACAGGGCGTGCGACATGCCCATCCAGGCCCCGCCCTCGACCTGCTGGGTCGCCATCGCCGGGTTGAGCGCCCGGCCGATCTCGTAGGCGTTGTACAGCTCCAGCACCTCGACCACCCCGGTCTCGTCGTCCACCTCGACGACGGCGACCGTGCACGCGTGCGCCTGGCAGGAGTCGGGGTCCATCTCTCCCGTCTCGGGCACCGGCACGCTCGGCTCCTTGAGGAAGATGCCGCGCCCGGAGATCGTGCGGCCGTGCTTGAAGTGCGCGGCCAGGGCGAGGTCGGTGATGTGGATGCTCGGCTGGTCCGAGCCCTTGAGCTTGATGACGCCGGTGCCGTCGGTCTCCAGGTCCCCGGCGTCGACCTCCAGCTCCTCGGCGGCGACCTCCAGCATCACGGCGCGCGCCTCGGCCGCCGCCATGATGACGGCGTTGCCGACGCGGTGGGTGCCCCGGCTGGCGAAGGTCCCCATGCAGTGCGGACCGGTGTCGGTGTCGGCGGTGTTGACCAGGACGTTCTCGATCGGCAGGCCGAGCGTCTCGGCGGCGCACTGCGCGGCGATCGTCTTGATGCCCTGGCCGAGGTCCACCGAGGACAGCGTGATCACGAAGGTGCCCGTGGTCGTGGCGTGGATCAGCGCCTGTGAGGGATCGCCGCCGAGGTTCATGCCGGTCGGGTAGTTCACCGACGCGTATCCGCGCCCGCGCAGCCTGGCCATGGCCTACAGCCCCTCTCGTGTCGTCGACGACATCCGGCGGTACGCCTCGGGCAGCTCGTGCCCGGACATCTCCGCGGCCTTCTGGATCACTTCGACCAGGGCGGTGCCCTCGGCGACCTTGCGGTGGGCCTTGAGGTCCCCGTCGCGGTAGGCGTTGAGGAGGCGCAGCTGGAGCGGGTCCATGGACAGGGCCCTGGCGATCCGGTCCATCTGCGACTCCAGCGCGAAGTCGCCGATCGTCACGCCGAACCCGCGCATCGCGCTGGACGGCGTGCGGTTGGTGAACACGCAGTGGCAGTCGGCCCACACGTTCGGGATCGAGTACGGTCCCGGCAGGTGGGCGGCGGCCTTGGTGGTGCCGTACGGGGTGTGCCGGGCGTAGGCGCCGGAGTCGACGTACAGCGTGACCTTGCGGCCGATGATCCGGCCGTCGTCCATCACGGCGTCCCTGATGTAGATGCGCTCGGCCGCGCGCGGCGAGGAGACCTGCATCTCCTCGTACCTGCTGTAGACGAACTTGACCGGGCGGTCGGTCACCATGGCGGCCACGCACGCGACCGGCTCGACGACGACGTCGACCTTGCCGCCGAAGCCCCCGCCGACCGTCCCGCCGACGACGCGCAGCTTGTTGAACGGGGTCTGGAGGATCAGCGCGGTGTTGTCGAGGGTGAAGAAGCACGCCTGGGTGTCGGAGTGGATGCGCAACCGGCCGTCGGCCTGCGGTACCACCACGCAGCCGGTGGTCTCGGTGGGGGCCTGCTCGATCGGCGCGGACTCGTAGCGCCACTCGAAGACGTGGTCGGCCTGCCCGAACGCCTTCTCCACGTCGCCGAACCGGATCCGCCGGCAGTGGTGCCCCTCGTAGGTGAAGAAGTTGCGGCCGTGGTACTCGTTGACCAGCGGAGCCCCCTCCGCCAGGGCCTCCTCGACGTCGAAGACCGCCGGCAGGTCCTCGTAGTCGACCCTGATCCTGGCCGCGCCCTCCAGGGCCGCCGCCTCGGACTCGGCGACCACCGCGCAGATCGGCTCGCCGAGGTAGCGGACCTTGTCCACGGCCAGGATCGGCTCGTCGTCCGGCCCGACGCCGATCAGCTTGAGCGGGGTGTAGATGTTGTTCGGGATGTCGGCGTGGGTGAGGATCCGCACCACGCCGGGCACCTCGAGGGCGCCGGCCAGGTCGACGCTCCTGATCCTGGCGTGGTGGCGGGCCGAGCGGTGCATCTTCAGGTGCAGCATTCCCCGCGGGGCGACGTCCTCGAAGAACTCGGTCCTGCCGGTGACGTGTCCCCGCGCGTCGGAGCGCTGGACGACCGAGCCGATGACGGTGAAGTCGTCCTCGCGCTCGGAGGCGAAGGAGCCCTTGTCGATGGGGGCGAGCCGGTAGGTCATCGCGACACCGTTCCTTCCACGGGCTCCTCCACGGGCCGTCCCGGCTCCGTGCCCTCCCCGCGCCTGCGCCTGGCCGCGTCCAGGATGGCGATCATGATGGGCTGGTAGCCGGTGCACCGGCAGACGTTGCCCGAGATCGCCTCGGCCACGTCCTCCTTGGTCGGGTCGGGGTTGCGGTCCAGCAGGGCCTCGGCGACCATGATCATGCCCGCCGTGCAGAACCCGCACTGGGTGGCGAAGTTGTCGACGAAGGCGCTCTGCACCTCGTCGAGGTCCCCGCCGGCGGCCACTCCCTCGAGCGTGCGGACCGAGCAGCCCGAGACCGTTTCCACGGCGACCAGGCACGCCGTCACGGGCCGGTCGTCGACCAGTACGGTGCAGGTGCCGCAGCTGCCCTGCGCGCAGCCGCGCTTGGCCGCGGTGAGCCCCAGCGAGTCGCGCAGGGTCGCCAGGAGAGTGGTCCCCGGTCTGGCGATGAACTCCCGGGGTTCGCCGTTGACGACGAGCGAGACGATCTGTGACGACATTGTCCGGCCCTTTCTGGGGGGTGGGCGCGTATGAGCACGTGGGGGCGCGGGGACCGCTAGCCGGTGAAGGCCCGGCGCAGGTGCACGGGCAGGACGCGCGCCCGGTACCACGCGCTGGCGTAGGCGTCGTCGAAGGGCGCGGTGTCGGAGCGGGCGGCCTCCCCGGCCTCGGTCAGGACCTCGGGGCTCAACGGGCGGCCCGCCAGCAGCCGCTCGGCCGACACCGCGCGCACCGGGCGCGGGGCGACGCCGCCGAGGGCGATCCTGGTCGAGGTCACCACGCCGTCCTCGGTGCGCGTCACGGAGGCGACGGTCACGATGGACGCCGAGTTCAGCTTGCGGCGCATGGCCTTGTGGTAGTACCAGGTCCCCGGTTCCGGCAGGGCTATCACCACCGCCGTGACGAACTCGCCCGCGGCGACCCCCGAGGCGAGCACGTCGGCCACCGGGGCGTCGCGCCGCCCGCCGGGGCCCGCGATCTCGCACAGCGCGTCGAGGGCGAGCAGGCATACCGCCAGGTCGCCGTACGGCTGCGCGACGAACAGGTTGCCGCCCACGGTCGCCAGGTTGCGGATCGTGGGGGAGGCGATGGTGCGCACCGCCGGGCGCAGGAAGCCGAGCCCGGGATGCTCCTCGACGGAGGAGAGCGGAGCCGCCGCGCCGATCCTGGCGACGCCGTCGCGGACCTCGATCCCCGCCAGCCCGGCCCTTCGCAGGCTGATCAGCTCGCTCCCGGTCGCGGCCCCGCCGCTGACCAGCGGCATCACGACGGTGCCGCCACCCATGATCTGGCCGCCCCTCGCCGAGTGGACCGCCACGGCCTCGGCGGACTCCGGCACGTGGACCGCCTGGATCATCATGTCCGGACCCCCTGCGTTACAAGCGGGTTAAATATCGATAATTGATTATCGGAACCGTAGGCTGAGGCTCGTCCCTGAGTCAAGGGGAGGTCAAGAGGAGATCGATGAACGAGAATCGACGCTCGGTAGGATGCGCTCCATGACCGAGGAGATGACGGGGGAGCCCTCCATGCTGCCGCGGCTGACGCTGTCGCGGCAGATCCGCGACTCGCTGGTCAGCCGGATCGTCTCCGGCCAGTTCAGGCCCGGTGAGCGACTGGTGGAGACGCGTCTCGCGGCGACGTACGGCACGAGCCAGGCGCCCGTCCGCGAGGCGCTGCGCGAGCTGGAGGTCATGCGGCTGGTGGAGACCCAGCCGCGCAGGGGCACCTTCGTGCGCCCCTTCGTCCACGAGACGCTCAGGGAGAGCTACGTCGTGCGGGCCGCGCTGGAGGAGACGGCCATCCGGCTCGCCCTCCTCGCCGGGACCGTCCCGCTGGAGGCGCTCGGGTCGGACGTGGCGGCGATGCGGGCCGCGGCCGTCGAGGGCGACGGCGAGGCGTCCATGCGGGCGAGCGTGTCCTTCCACCGGCGCATCGTCGAGGCCGCTCGCAACGAGCTGCTCAGGCTCTCCTGGGAGGGGCTGCAGATCGAGGCGCGCACCTCGGTCACGATGCTCGCGACCGGCGTGGACCTCCACGACATCGCCCGCGACCACGCCGAGCTGCTGGCGGTGATCGAGCGCGGCGACCTGGAGACGGCCTGCAAGCACGCCCGCGACCACCAGTGGCACTACGCCGACCTCCCGCACGACGCCCACGGCAGGATCCGCGACACCGCCGCCGGCTGAATCCCGCCTGAATCCCGGCTGAATCACCGCGTATCCGGAGGATTCGCGGTTGGAAGCCGGTGACCGGGGTAGCCGGGCCGGGCTGTCGTCATCACCGGCCGGAACGGCGGGTCACCCGATCCTCATGAGGGGCCGGCGCCCGCCGCGGCACGGACGGCGAGATCGTGCGCGGCGCGGGAGCCCGCACGACCTCACCGCCCCGGCCGGGATGCGGGAAACGCGGATACGGTTCGAGGAAAGGTGAGATCGTGACGAGCAACTCTGGACAGACCGGTTCCGAGGCGGCGACGGCCGCGGCCAAGACGCTGGCCGACCCCAACGCGACCGACGAGGAGAAGTCCGCCGCGGCCAGCGCGCTGTCGCAGGCCCCGGAGAGCCACGGGGAGACCGGTGCCGAGGCGGCGTCGGCCTCGTCCAGGACGCTGTCGGACCCGGATCAGGGCGACGAGGAGAAGTCCGCCGCGGCCAGCGCGCTGTCGCAGACACCGGAGAACAACGGCGAGAAGTGACGATCGGAACTGCCCGGAGGCCGCCTCCGGGCAGTTCGCCGTTCGGGCCGTCGCGAGAGCCGTCGTGAGGCCGCCTCCGGGCGGCCCGCCGTACAGTCCGGCGTCCGGGGCGTCACATCGCCCAGCGCCGGAACCCGCCCTCGGAATTGATCACCTGGCCGGTGATCCAGGCACCGTCGTCGGAGGCGAGCCAGCGAACCAGCCGGGCGACGTCCTCCGGTCTCCCCCACCGGCCCGCGGGCAGCGCGCGGCCCACCCTGCGGGTGATGTCGGGATCGGCCCAGCCGGTGTCGACCGGTCCGGGGTTGACCGCGTTCACGGTGATGCCCCGGTCGGCGAGGGCGTCGGCGAGGCTGAGCGTCATCTGGTGGATCGCGCCCTTGCTGATGGCGTACGGCAGCTCCTGGCTCATCGGGGCGAGATGCTGTCCCGAGGTGAACAGGATCACCCGCCCGCCGGGCCGCCGGTCGTCGTGCCGGGCGGCGAAGGCCTGCGCCAGCAGCACGCTCCCGCGGGCGTTCACCGCCCAGGAGAGGTCGAGCTCGGCCGCGGTGACCTCCTCGAGCGTGCCCAGGGCGCTGCGGGCGTGGTTGGCCACCACCACGTCGACGTGCCCGAAGGACCGCACCGCCTGCTCGATCACCGACATCGGCGTCTCCGGATCGGCGAAGTCGGCCTCCACGTGCCGCAGGCGCTCGCCCACCCCGCCGAGTTCCCCGAGGACCCCCGCCATCCCGGCGGGGTCGACGCCCCACGGCTGATCGGCGTCGTGCGGCGTCCACGAGTGCACCAGCACGCTCGCCCCCTCGGCGAGCAGCTCGCGGGCGATCGCGAAACCGATCCCGGCCCGCCTGCTCACCCCGGTCACCACAGCGACGCGCCCCGCCAGCGATTTCCGGCCGTGGCCGTCGTTCGTCTCGATCGTCATGGTCCGATCCTGCCGGAGGGGACGGTGCGCCCGCGATCGGCCTCCGCGAACGCACCGCCCCCTTCCGTGGCGGACGAGCGGCCGCGGCCCTACCCGCTCGAGAACGGGAGCCGTCGCTCCGTCTGGCACCCTGGTCGGGTGATTGAGGAGTTCGAGGCGGAGCGGCCGAGGATGTTCGGCCTGGCGTACCGGATGCTCGGGTCGGCCACCGAGGCGGAGGACGTCGTCCAGGACGCCTACCTGCGCTGGAGCGGCGCCGAGCGAGAGAACATCGGCTCACCCGGGGCCTGGCTGACCAAGGTGGTCACCAACCTCTGCCTCAACCGGCTCTCCGCCGCCCGCGCCACCCGCGAGCGCTACGTCGGCTTCTGGCTCCCCGAGCCCGCGCCGACCGGCGCGCTCGGCCCGCTGGAGAGCGCCGAGCGGCGCGACGCGGTGTCCATGGCCTTCATGCTCCTGCTGGAGCGGCTCACCCCGGCGGAGCGGGCCGTGTTCGTGCTGCGCGAGGCCTTCTCGTACGGGTACCGCGAGATCGCCGACGTGCTCGACCTGTCCGATGCCAACTGCCGCCAGCTGTACGGCAGGGCCCGGCGCAGGGTCGGCGAGGCTCCGCGGTTCGACGCCCCCGGCGAGCAGCGGCGAAGGATCGTGGAGCGGTTTCTGACGGCCGCCGCCGGCGGCGACCTGGCCGGGCTGGAGCGGCTGCTCGCCGACGACGTGGTCGCCTGGTCCGACGGCGGAGGCAGGGTGAACGCCGCGCTGCGGCCGGTCGCGGGCCGCGACCGGGTCGTCCGCTTCCTCGCCGGGGCCGCCGCCAAGTTCGGGCGGGGCGTGGAGTTCGACCATGTCGACGTCAACGGGCAGGAGGGGGTCCTCGCCCGGCGCGGGGGAGAGATCGTCACGGTCTTCGTGATCGAGATCTCCGGCGGCATGATCGTCGGGGTGCGCGCCGTGCTCAATCCGGAGAAGCTGTCACATTTGCGGGAGCTCACCGGTTCTTAAGGGTATGACGGAAAACATCCTTGTCACCGGCGGTACGGGCACTCTCGGCCGCCACGTCGTGGACCGGCTCGCCGCGGCCGGTCACCCCGCCCGCGTGCTGAGCCGCACGCGCGAGCCCCACATCGGGGACCTGCGGACGGGAGCGGGGCTCGACGCCGCCCTCGACGGGGTGGGCACGGTCGTCCACCTCGCCAGCGACCCGCGCGACTCCTCGGCGGACGTCGAGGGCACCCGGCGGCTGATCGCCGCGACGCCCGCGGGCACCCACCTGGTCTACATCTCCATCGTCGGCGTCGACCGGCACCCGTACTCGTACTACCGGCGCAAGTACGAGGCCGAGAGGATCATCGAGGAGTCGGGGCTGCCGTACACCATCCTGCGCGCGACGCAGTTCCACGACCTGGTCCTGTTCGCGCTGGAGGCGCTGGCGAAGGCGCCGGTCATGCTCGTTCCCGCACGGACGAGCCTCCAGCCGGTGGAGATCGAGGAGGTCGCGGATCGGCTGGTGGAGCTGGCGCTGGGCGCGCCCGCCGGGAGGGTGCCCGACATGGGCGGCCCCGAGATCGTGAGCGTCGCCGGGCTCGCGCGGACCTACCTGCGCGTCACCGGCCGGCGCAGGCCCGTCGTGCCGCTGCTCCTGCCGGGCCGGGTGGCCGCCGCCTTCCGGGGGGACGCGCACCTCGCGCCGGACCACCCCGACGGGCGCGGGACGTTCGCGGACTTCGTGGCGTCGGCCTCGGGCCGGAGCGGGTACGGGACACGGGCGCGGCGGTGACCGGGACGGTCCCCGCCGCGTGGGATCGCGACCCGGCGTGCGCGATGCCGCGCCGGATCACGGCCCGCGCCGGCTCCGGTTCTCACGAGGGAGACCTCCCGGGCCGGTGACCCCGTGCCCGCTTCGCCCGCCGGTGGGATCAGGTGGCCCGCGTGCCCGTCCGGGCGGCGATGTGGTCGGGAGGGGCGATTCCGGCCGGAAGCAGGGGATCGGGGACCGGGGCGAGCCAGGTGGTGGCCAGAGGCAGCCGGCCCGCCCAGAGCCCCAGCTCCGCGTCGGGCCCCTCGCCGTCGTCGGGCGGTCCGGAACTCACCTTGACCGACGCCTCGGCCAGGGAGATCGCGAGGATCGTCGTCGCGGCGAGCTCCTTGCGGCTGGGCCGCCTGGCGTAGTCCCACTGGCCGGGGGCGGCGCGCTCGGTCAGGATCCGCAGCGCGGCCAGTTTCTCCTCGCCCTCCAGGGAGCGGGGCACGCCGTAGACCATGGCGGAGCGGTAGTTGACGCCGTGCTCGAACACCGACCTGGCCAGGATGAGACCGTCCACGTGGGTGACCGTCACGCAGACCGTTCCCGTACCCGGGCCCGCCGGGCCCGCCGTGACTTCCGGGTCGTCCGTGCCGGCGCCCGTTGCGGTCCCGGGTCCGTCCGGGCCGGTCAGGCTCCTGCTGGCCACCGAGCCGTGCACGTAGAGGTGGTCGGCGTCGAAGCCGTAGACGGTGGGGACCACCATGGGCACACCACCTGAGATCACTCCCAGATGGCAGACGAATCCGGCGCCCAGCACCTCGTACAGGGCGGCGCGATCTGTGCGGCCCTTCTCCCGCAGTCGTCGGTGCCGGGTGCGCTCGGTCGCGGACAATTCGCTCATGAGGCGATATTCAATCAGGTGACCTCGGAGTTCGGGTGTCGCGTGGTTCGTATGTCCCGTCGTGTGGATCGCCGGGAAGTCGTGTGGACCGCACGGAAGGGGATCCACGGCGAGCCCGCGGCCGGGACAGTGGCGGAACGGCGGCGGCGGAACGGCGGCCCGAACGGAGAAAGACCCGCCGTGGCGGGTCTTTCGCGAGGAGGGCCGGACGGGGTCAGGCGGCGGAGGTGGGGCCGCTCGTCCGTGGAAAGCGGAGGACGTTGCGGCCCGTGTAGGCGCTGAGGTCGATGACCTTGGTGTCGCCGCTCACCCTTCGGCGTGTCGCGGAACGAATGTCCCTGATCTTGAGCCGTGCGACATATGGTGGCACGACCACAAGTCTCTTCATTGAGCCCCCCGGCGTGATGGTTCCGTTATAAGAAGTATCTACAGATCGCCGCATAAGACTGCCGTAAAGGCCAGTTCAACAGGGACCAGGTCAGTAGGGGAGCGGGCGCCCCGAGGGGGAGCGCAGGTCCAGGCCCGAGGCGCGGTCGGGACGGCGTGGACGCCGCCGGATGATCTGGGTGCGTCGCCGCATGATCTTCCCCTTTTCCGGGCTCGCCGTGCTCCGCGTCCTATGACACCGGTTCGCCGGACGCTCGCGCGCCTGGCTCGCACGGTCGCCCGTGCGAGCCAAACCTAGTCCGCCGGGCCCCTCCCGATCAACCGTTTTCGCTACGCAGGGTTCCCGCGACCTTGCGGGTGGTGACGGCGATCCGGTTCCACGCGTTGATCGTCGAGATCGTCACGACCAGCGCGGCCAGCACCTCCGGTTCGTAGTGCCTGGCGGCCTCGTCCCACACCTCGTCCGGCACCGTCTCGCCGCGGTCGCTGAGCCGGGTGGCCTCCTCGGCCAGGGCGAGGGCCGCCCGCTCGGCGTCGCTGAAGAAGGGCGTCTCCCGCCAGGCCGCCACCGCGAACAGCCGCTCGTCGCTCTCCCCGGCCGCCTTCGCGTCGTGGGAGTGCATGTCGACGCAGAAGCCGCAGCCGTTGATCTGGCTGACCCGCAGCTTGACCAGCTCCTTCGTGGCGTGCGGCAGCCCGCTCTCCGTCAGGTATTTCTCCAGCCTCAGCATGGCCCGGTAGGCCTCCGGGGCGATCTCGCCGATGTTCATCCGCTCTTTCATCGGACACTCCTCAGTTTCTCGGGGTTCCTCACGATGTCGATCTCGGTGATCCGGCCCCCGGAGACGGTCAGCCCGTAGACGGCGAGCTCGCCGTTCCGCGCCCACAGCAGCCCGGCCCGGCCGTTGACCGTGGTCACCGTCAGCCTTCCGGTACCGCCGAACTTCCCGGCGATGCCGCGCATGAAGCGGCCCACCCGGTCGGAGCCGCGGACCGGCCTGCGGGCCGCGCCGACCACTCCGCCGCCGTCGCTGCGTATCACCACGTCCGGATCGAGCAGCGCCATCAGCGCGCCGATGTCGCCGTCCCCGCCCCGGATGATCCGCGCGAACGCCTCGACCACCCTGCGGTGCTCGGCCTCGTCGACCTCGAAGCGGGGTGCCCGCGCCGCGACGTGCCCGCGGGCGCGGGCCGCGAGCTGCCGGCACGCGGCGGCGGAGCGCCCGACCGCGCGCGCCACCTCCCCGAACGGCAGCCCGAACACGTCGTGCAGGACGAAGGAGGTGCGCTCGGCGGGACTGAGCGACTCCAGCACCACCAGCATCGCCAGGCTCATCGACTCGTCCAGGGTCACCCGGTCGGCGGGGTCGCCCCCGCCCACCACGGGCTCCGGCAGCCACGGCCCGACGTATTCCTCGCGCCGTACGCGCGCCGAACGCAGTACGTCCAGCGCGAGTCTCGATACTGTGACCACCAGCCAGCCCGTGACGTCCCCGATCTCAGAACGTTCCGCCCTGCCCAGCCGCAACCAGGCATCCTGGACCACGTCCTCGGCCTCGTCGAGGCTGCCGAGCAGGGCGTAGGCCACGCCGACCAGGCGTGGCCGGATGGCCCCGAACTCCGCCGCGAGGGCTTCGTCACCGTTCACGTAAGGAGGACGAGACATGTTCCAAGTCTGTGACATCGTCCGAACCCCACCGTCCTCCGGGGCGTCCTATCCACCGGTGAACGGAGTGTGAGTTGAGCACGACACTTATCGACGGTGATCCGCAGAGGCTGGGCGGCTACTGGCTGGCCGGGCGGCTGGGCGCGGGCGGCCAGGGCGTGGTCTACGAGGCGTACGACGCCGACGGCACGCGCGTGGCGGTGAAGGTCCTGCACGGTGACGCCGGGACCGACCCCGAGTTGCGCGACAGGTTCGGCCGCGAGGCCGCCGCCGCCCGCCGGGTGGCCTCGTTCTGCACGGCGGGCGTGCTGGACGCCGATCTCGACGGGCCCAGGCCCTACATCGTCAGCGAGTACGTGGAGGGCCCCAGCCTGCGCCGGGCCGTTGCGGAGGGGCGCCGCTTCACCGGAGGCGACTTGCACCGTCTCGCGACCGCGATCGCCACCGCGCTGACCGCCGTCCACGAGGCCGGGGTGATCCACCGCGACCTCAAACCCGACAACGTCCTGCTGGGCCCGGACGGCCCACGAGTGATCGACTTCGGTGTCGCCCGTACGGAGGACATGTCGCTGACCGCCACCGGCATGGTCGCGGGCACCCCGACCTACATGGCCCCCGAGATCTTCATGGGCCAGCGCGCGACCGCGGCCGTCGACGTCTTCGCCTGGGGCGGGATCATGGTCTTCGCCGCGACGGGCGCCGACCCGTTCCGTGCCGAGAGCCTGGGCGGGATCATGCACCGCGTGCTGTCGGTACAGCCCCAGCTGGACATGCTCCCCGAGCACCTGCGGCCGTTCGTCGCCGCCTCGCTCGCCAAGGACCCCGGGTCCAGGCCCACCGCCAGGGACCTGCTGCTCGCCCTGGTCAGCGGCGACGGGGCCCTCAACACCTCCGACACCCCGAGACTGCTCGCGGCCGGCAGCGACGCCGGGGCCCAGGTCCGGGTGGCCTCGGCCGACCCCGCGCTCGGCACCCTCGCCGAGGACGCCTACCTCGCGCTCGGCCCCGCCGAGCGGGAGCTGGCCCCGGAGATCTTCCTGCGGCTGGTCACCGTGACCGACGACGACCAGCTGGTCGTCCGCCGGGCCCAGTGGGCCGAGCTCCTCGACGGGCGCCGGGAGGGCGAGGCCGCCGCGGTACGGCGCCTGGTGGAGGTCTTCGCGTACCTGCTCACCCACGACGACCGGGAGGTGTGGCTGTCGCGGCCCGCGCTGCCGCAGGCCTGGCCCAGGCTGCGCGCGTGGGTCCAGGCCAACCGGGACGGCCTGGCCGTGCACCGGGGCATCCTCACCGCCGCGCGGCGCTGGCAGCTCCAGGGGCGCAGGGACGGGGACCTTTTCCAGGGCGGCAGCCTGGAGAACGCCATGCGCTGGGCGGCCACCGGGCGCCGCAACATCACGCTCAGCCCGGTCGAGCGCGACTTCCTGGAGGCGGGCGCCGCCCTCGCCCGGCGTCGCGTCCGCAGGGGCAGGGTGCTCTCCGGCACGCTGGCCGTGCTGCTGGTCGTCGCGCTGGCCGCCGGGGCGTTCGCCGTGCAGCAGAGCAGGGTGGCCGACGCGCGCAGCGCCGTCATCGCCTCCCAGCGCGACCAGGCGACGGCCGCCAGGCTCGCCGTGACGGCCGACACGTTGCGGATCGCCGAGCCGGTCAGGGCCATGCTGCTCAGCGTGGCCGCCTGGCGGCTGGCGCCGGTGGTCGAGGCGAGGGCGAGCCTGGCCGGTTCGCTGGCCCAGCGGGAGACGGCCGCCTTCCACGACCCGGCCACCGGGATACAGACCCTCAGGGCGCTGAGCGCCGACGGGCGCACCCTCGTCAGCGCGAGCGACGGCGAGGCGCGCGTCTGGGACGTGCGGACCGGCAGGCGCGTCGGCGGCTTCACCGGGATCGGCGGCGAGCTGCGCGGGATCGCGCTGAGCCCGCGAGGCGGCAGGCTCGCCGTGATCAGCGGTCAGAGGCTGAGGATCTGGGACGTGCGGACCGGCAGGCCGACCGGCGCCGTCATGGAGGTCCAGGGCCGGAACGCGGGCGGCGACACCACAGCGTCCTTCGGACGGTCCGACGACTGGCTCATGGTCGGCCAGGGGGAGGGGTTCACCGTCTGGAACATCGCGACCGGCCGGAAGCACTCCCCGCTGGGAGGGGCCGTCGGCGGCGACGTCTCGGCGGACGGGCGCGGGTTCGCGACCGGGGACATCAACGGCGAGGCGGCGGCCTTCACCCTGGACGGCCTGCGCAGGATCCCGCTGGGAAGCCGCTGCAACTTCTGCGTGCCGAGAGTGGCCTACAGTCCCGACGGCGCGACCGTCGCCGTCGGCAGGGGCAAGACCATCGAGCTGCGTGACGCGTTCACCGGGACGAAGCTGGACACCTCCTTCGACGAGGGCATGACCGAGGATCTCGTCTTCAGCCCCGACGGGCGCTTTCTGGCCTCGGCGGTCGACACGGCGCTGCGGGTCTGGCGGGTCGGGGACGGCAGGCTGCTGCTCACCCAGAGGATCGACGCGTACGAGCCCGTCGTGGCCTTCGACCCGGACGGGCGCACCCTGCGCTACCTCACGGAGGACGCGGTGACGAGCCTCGACGTCTCCGCGCTGACCAGGCCCGTCACGCTGAAGGGCCCGGGGACCCGCTGGGCGGCCCTCAGCCCGGGCGGGCGGCTGCTCGCCTCCAGGGCGGACGGGGCGAGCGAGATCGTGATCCGCGACGTCGGGCGGCGCGCCCGCCTGGGCTCGCTGGAGATCGGGCCCAAGGGCGCCGACAACTTCTTCCAGATGGCCTTCAGCGCCGACGGCGGGCGGCTGGTGGCCAACGAGGGCTCGGACAGCCCCCGGCTGACCGTCTGGGACACCGCCACCTTCAAGCGGATCGCCACCGTCACCCCCGCCCGCGGCGGCCAGACGCCCGCCGTGGCGATCAGCCCCGACGGCACCGCCGTGGCCTCGTACACCCTTTACTACGACGCCGCGACGCAGCCCGAGGGGGAGATCCACCTCTGGGACGTGCCCAGTGGCCGGCTCCGCTGGTCACGGCCCCAGGAGATAACCGAGGGGCTGGTCTTCACCCCCGACGGCGAGGCGCTCGCGGTCGCGGGCGGTGAGCATCGGCTGCTGGACGCGGGCACCGGCGAGCCGTTCGGCGAGACCTACGGCTCGCCCACCGTCGGCATCCCGGCGATCGCGCTGGCCTTCGGCGCGGACGGTGCCCGCTTCGCCGTCGCCGACAAGAAAGGGCGGATCTCGGTGTTCGAGACCCGGGGCAGGAAGCGGGTGGGCAGCATGATCAGGGGCGAGGAGGGAACGGGGGCCGACCTGACGTACTCGCCCCGAGGCGGCGTCATCGCCGCGGCGATGACCGAGCGGTCGGTGGGGATCTGGGACGCCGAGACCGGGCGCCGCCTCGGCCAGCCGATCATCGCCCAGCCCGGAGACCTCCAGACGCTGGCGTTCAGCCCCGACGGCGCCCGGCTGATCGCCGTCGACACGGCGGGCGCCCTGAGCGAGTACCCGGTCGAGCCGGAGGCGGTGGCGCGGGCGGTCTGCGAGCGCGCGGGCCGCACCCTGTCGCGCGAGGAGTGGCGAACCTACCTGGGGGACCTGCCCTATCGCGACGTCTGCCCTGCTTGAGTGATTCGTTCCGACGGCGACGTCACCGTGATGTCATGGTGCCCTCCCGGCGGGAGCGGCACCTCCGGCCCCACCGCGACCGGGCCGGCGCCGCCAGCGCCGCCCGAGCCCATCGACATCACCCACCCGGCCATCCCTTCGAGATCATTCCAATGTGGATTTTGGACTCACTTGGGCGAGACCCCGCCCTGTGCCACCCCGGCACGGGGAATCCATTACCGGAGGGATTTCCGGCCGAGCCGTCACAGGTCGTGGGGCTGTCCTGTCTTGGCCGGTGACCGGGTGGCGAGGGGCACCTTCGGGGGACGGGAAGGGTTGTCATGAAGATCGTGGTGATCGGCGGTACCGGCCTGATCGGGTCGAAACTCGTGGCGAGGCTCGGCGAGCAGGGCCACGAGGCGGTGGCGGCGTCGCCGAACACCGGCGTCGACACCCTCACCGGCGAAGGTCTCGCCGACGTCCTGGCCGGCGCGGACGTGGTGATCGACGTGTCGAACTCCCCGTCCTTCGAGGCCGCCGAGGTCCTCGAGTTCTTCGAGACCTCCACCCGGAACCTGCTCGCCGCGGAGAAGGCGGCGGGCGTCGGCCACCACGTCGCGCTGTCTGTGGTGGGAACCGCGCGGCTGCCCCAGAGCGGCTACTTCCGGGCGAAGATCGCCCAGGAGAAGCTGATCGAGGACTCCTCGATCCCCTACTCCATCGTGCACGCCACCCAGTTCTTCGAGTTCACCCGCGGCATCGCCGACGCGGCCACCGACGCGGCCACCGACGGAGGCACGGTCCGGGTGGCACCGGTGTCCTACCAGCCCGTCGCGGGCGACGACGTCGCCCGGGTGGTCGGCGAGGTCGCGGTGGGCTCGCCGGTGAACGGGAGGGTCGAGGTCGCCGGGCCCGAGAGGTTCCGGATGGACAGGTTCTTCCTGGACGCCCTGGCCGCCTGGGAGGACCCGCGCGAGGTGGTCGCGGATCCGCACGCGCGCTACTTCGGAGCCGAACTGGCCGAGGGATCCCTGGTGCCGGAGGGCGACGACGCGATCCTCGGCGAGATCCGGTACGAGGACTGGCCCGGCCGGGCCACCGCCGCCACCGGAAAATAACGCGTCCCCGCCGGGCGCGGGCCCGGCTCCATCACCCATCCGTCACGGAGGTACCTCCCATGCAGGACAACGATCCGACGCCCGCCGGGCGCGAGCCGCGATCGACCGCGTGGCAGACGGCGCTCACCCTGCTGCAGGAGGTGGAGCCGCCGTTCATTCCGGAGGGAGCGCACGTGATGACCGTGGTCATCGAGTTCCCGCCCGGCGACCCCGGCACACCGCCGCACTGGCACTCGGGGCCGGCGTTCGGCTACGTGATGGAAGGCGAGATGCTGTTCGAGCTGGAAGGCGAGCCCGAGCGTGTCATCCGCGCCGGGGAGGCGTTCTGGGAGCCGGGCGGCGACGTCGTCCACTATCAGGACGGCAACAACCGCGACGACGTCCCGGTCCGTTTCACCGTCACGATGCTGTGCGAGCCCGGTAAGCCGATGCTCACCCTGGTGGACGACGAAGAACTCGCCCGGCGCGCGGGGCGCCGCGCCCCCCGGCGATCCTGACCCCGGACCGACCCCTGCCGAGGTGCCGCCGCGGCCGGCCCGCGAGGCCCGGCCGGGCGTACCTGAGGGGAGGCGCGCGGGCCGGCCGGGGCCGGGCGAAGGGACCGGGAACACCGGGCGCTCCTCGAGAGCCCGGGGCGACCCGACGTTCGTCCTCGTCGAGGGAAACATTTTTTCCGCGGGTCGCATCAAACACCGCATGAGAGTGGCGCGGGAGTTGATCGTGGGCGATCCCTGGCGGCTGGGCGGCTACCGTCTCGCCGGACGGCTGGGGGCCGGTGCCCTGGGCGTGGTCTACGAGGGGTACGGCCAGGGCGGGGAGCGGGTCGCGGTGACGGTCCTGCACGGCCGTCCGGGAGGTGAGGCGCCCGCCGAGGCCGCCGCCGCCCGCCGTGTCGCCTCGTCCTGCACGGCGAGCGTGCTGGACGCCGACCTCGACGGGCCCAGACCGTACATCGTCAGCCGGTACGTGGAGGGCCCCAGCCTGCGCCGGGCCGGGCGGGTCTTCGGCGGCGACGACCTGCACGGCCTCGCGGCCGCGGTCGCCACCGCGCTGACCGCCCTTCACGACGCCGGGGTGGTCCACCGCGACCTCACGCCCGACAACGTGATCCTCGGCGGGGACGGTCCCAGGGTCATCGGATTCGGGACGGCCCCCGGGCGGGTGATGTCGCTGACCGCCACCGGGCTCAGGGCGCGGGTGCCGTCGTACACGGCGCCCGAGGTGTTCACCGGCGGCGCGGCGGGCACGGCCGCCGACGTGTTCGCCTGGGGCGGGATCGTGCTGTACGCCGCGACCGGCGAGGACCCGTTCGCGGCGGGCAGCCTGGGCGCGGTGATGCACCGGATCCTCTCGCTCGACCCCGACCTGGGCCCGCTGCCCCGGCTCCTGCGGCCGCTGGCCGCCGCCGCGCTCGCCAAGGACCCCCACGCCAGGCCGGCCGCCCGCGACCTGCTGATCGCCCTGCTCCCCGGGCGCGCCCCGGATCCCGGGACGGCCGCGCTGCTGCGGGCGGGGACCGAGATGGCGGCCCGGATCCGTACGGCCTGCGACGACCCCGGGCTGGGGGCGCTGGCCGAGTCCGCGTACGCCGCGCTCGGCCCGGCGGACCGGGAGCGCGCGCCCGCGGTGTTTCTGAGACTCGTCGCCATCGCCCCCGACGGGCAGCCGGTCGCCCGCGAGGCCAGGGTGCCCGCCGGATCCGAGCGCGTCCTGCGCGGCTTCGCGGGGCTGGTCGCGCACCGGCGGGAGGGGACGCGTCTGGTCCACCAGGCGCTTCCGTACGCCTGGCCACGGCTGGGGGAGTGGATCGAGGCCGACCGCGCCCGCCTCGTGGCGCGCGAGAGGTTCGCCCGGCTGCTTCCCCTGCTGCCGGTCGCGCTGGCGGTGCTGGCGCTGCTGGCCGCCGGGGTGATCGTGGCCGGACGGATTGTCTGACCTGCGGATACCTGGGTACGACTTTCCCTGGGAATGCCGATGATTTTCGGGGGGAAACATGGCGAGCTGTGAAACGTGCGGTAACGACTACGACATGAGCTTCGAGGTGCACGCCCAGGGCAAGGTGCACGTCTTCGACAGCTTCGAGTGCGCGATCCAGCGGATGGCGCCCATCTGCGAGCACTGCGGCGTCCGGATCGTCGGGCACGGTGTCGCGGCGGGGCAGCACTGGTTCTGCTGCGCCCACTGCGCGAGGAAGGAGGGGGCGACCGCGATCGTGGACCGGGTCGCCGCGGAGGTGTGAGGTTCCGGAGTCGCGTCGCGGCCCGTGCCGCGACGCGGTGACGGCGCTCGGTGCCGTCCGGACACCGGGGACGTCGAACTCACCCGACGGTGTGAGGCGGTGTTAACGAGACTGGCACGATCTGGTATTCCGTGAGTCTGGCTGAGACCGCCTCCTACCTTCACACTGGGGCCTATGTGGGATTTTGATGTCCTCGTTCTCGGTTCCGGGCCGGGCGGTCAGAAGGCCGCGATCGCCGCGGCGAAACTCGAACGGCGGGTCGCGCTCGTCGAGCGGCGCAACATGCTCGGCGGGGTGTGCATCAACACCGGCACCATCCCCTCCAAGACACTGCGCGAGGCCGTCCTGCACCTGACGGGCCTCAACCAGCGCGGCATGTACGGCCAGAGTTACCGGGTGAAGGACGAGATCACCGCGGCGGACCTGGGGATCCGTACCCAGCACGTGATCGGCCGGGAGATCGACGTGATCCGCAGCCAGCTGTCGCGCAACCACGTGGCGACGCTCAACGGGCACGGCCACTTCGTGGACCCGCACACGATCGGCGTCGTCGACGAGCACGGCCACGAGACCAAGGTCACCGCCGACAAGATCGTCATCGCCACCGGCACCCGGCCGGCCCGCCCCGACACCGTGGAGTTCGACGGCCACACGATCATCGACTCGGACGGCATCCTGCAGCTGCAGGACATCCCCGACTCGATGGTGGTCGTGGGGGCCGGGGTGATCGGCATCGAGTACGCCTCCATGTTCGCCGCGCTGGGCACCAAGGTGACCGTGGTCGAGCGCCGCGACCGGATGCTCGACTTCTGCGACCTGGAGATCGTCGAGGCGCTCAAGTACCACCTGCGCGACCTGGCGGTGACCTTCCGCTTCGGCGAGACCGTCGCCGCCGTGGAGCGCCGCCCCCGGGGCGCGCTGACCGTGCTGGAGAGCGGCAAGCGGATCCCCGCGGAGACGGTGATGTACTCGGCCGGACGCCACGGCATGACCGACGAGCTCGCCCTGGAGGCCGCTGAGCTGTCCGCCGACGCCCGGGGCCGCATCCAGGTCGACGAGCACTACCGCACCGCCGTGCCGCACATCTACGCCGTCGGCGACGTCATCGGTTTCCCCTCCCTGGCCGCCACCTCCATGGAGCAGGGCCGCATCGCCGCCCACCACGCCTGCGGCGAACCGCTGCGCGGCATCCACCACCTGCAGCCGATCGGCATCTACACCATCCCCGAGATCAGCTTCATCGGTCCCACCGAGGACGAGCTGACCGCCTCCCACGTCCCCTTCGAGGTCGGCATCTCCCGCTACCGCGAGCTGGCCCGGGGCCAGATCATCGGCGACACCTACGGCATGTTGAAACTCCTGGTCTCCCCGGACACCCGCGCCCTGCTCGGCGTGCACGTCTTCGGCACCGGGGCCACCGAACTCCTGCACATCGGCCAGGCCGTCATGGGCTGCGGCGGCACCATCGACTATCTGGTCGACGCCGTCTTCAACTACCCCACCCTGGCCGAGTCCTACAAGGTCGCCGCCCTGGACGCCATGAACAAGCTCCGCCGGGTGGCCCGCTTCGAGCTCTGATCCCTTTCCGAGTGGCTTTGCCCGGACCGGGGGACGTCACGGGCGCAGGAGGTAGTCTCCGGCGAGCCTGATGGCTTCGCGTTTGGTGTGCCCGGGGTGGTCCACGACGATGAAGTGGCGGCCGATCGCGAGCGCGAACGCCAGGGTGCTGCGAGCCTCGATCTCGTCGGGGTCGGTGACGAACGTGCCGAACATCCTCCGCAGGAACTCCATGCGCTCGTTGTCGACACGCCTCAGGCGCGTCGCGACGGACTGGTCCTGGCGGGCCCAGGCCCGGACCGCGAGGTCGATCCGGTGGAAGTCCTCCGAGAAGGTCAGCTGACCGGCGCGCCGGATCTTCTCGGCGGCGTCGCCACCGTCGGCGTCGACCTGGGCGAGGACCTCCTTGGTGCAGCGGCGCTCCCACTCGTCGAGCATCTCCGCGAGCAGCGCGGGACGGCCGTCGAAGTATCCGTAGAACCCGCCCTTCGTCACGCCGAGCCGGGTGGCGAGCGTCTCGACGCGGACCGCGTCGGGCCCTCCCTGGGCGAGGGCTTCGAGGCCCGCCTCTATCCAGCGGGTTCGTGGTGTACGGGCCACGGCGGGAATCCGGCTCCATCCATTGATCGCGTTGAAGTCGTACGGTACCGTATAAACGAAATATACGGCACCGTATAAGCGAAGGGCCGAACCGTGCCGCGACTCGCAGAGACCGCCCATACCGAGCGCCCATGGCGCGTCCACGAACTCACGAGTGACTTCACGGTCGAGGACGTGTGGTCGTTCCGCACCCCCGGAGCCGGGCCCGAGGACTTCCCGACGATGCTCGCGGCGATGCGCGCCGCGCTCGAATTCACCAAGCAGCCCTGGCCGGTGAGGTTCCTGTTCGCCGTCCGGTGGAAGCTCGGCGCGCTCCTCGGCTGGGACAGACCGTCGGCGGGCGTCGGCGCGCGGGTCGTCTCGCTCCGCGACCGCCTGCCGAGCGACCTCCGCGACGCTCCGCGCGGTCTGGACGACGTGAGAATGCCCCTCAAGGCGGTCTACGAGCTCGACACGGAGGCCGCGCGCGAGCTGGCGAACACGACCGTGCACGGCGTGATGCATCTCGGCTGGGTTCAGGGAGCGAGCGGCGACCACGAGCTGCGGATGGCCGTCCTCGTCAAGCCCAACGGATGGTTCGGGCGGCTCTACATGGCCGCCATTGCGCCTTTCCGGTATCTCATCGTCTATCCGGCTCTGACCCGGCAGTGGGAACAGGCCTGGCGCGACCGCGATCGTGCCCGCGCGGGGGCGGGGCACGAGGAAGGACGGTCACGATGAGATCCGGGAGGCGACTGCTCCGCTGGGCGAGCGGGATCATGATCGTGCTGGGAGCGGGGCATCTGTCCCTGGCGGTGCTCATCGCCAGGGAGGGCGTCGCAGGCTGGGTGGACCGGGGGATGTGGGCGGCCGTCCCGCTCGTGCTCACGGGCGGGGGCGCCGGCAAGACGGTGGAATCCCTCCGGAACGACCTCGCCTTCTGGGCCGGTCCGGGAAGCTTCTCCGTGCCGCTGGTCCTCCTGGGCTGCCTGACCTGGCACCTCGCCGGACGCGGGGTGGCCGTGCCGGCCGGGATCGGCTGGGGCCTCGCGGCGTGGTGCGCGCTGGGCGGCGTCCTTCTGGTGCCGTCCCCGTTCTTCGCCGGGACCGTCGCCGGGGCGCTCATCATCCTGGCGGCGCGGAGGGAGGACCGCCCTGTCACCCGGGCGACAGGGCGGGAACCCTCTCCCCGATCGGCATAGACGGATCACCCGGCCACCGGGGCGACGGCGGCGGTCGCCCGGACGTGCGACCTGTGACCCGCGCGCCGTTGGACCGCAGCGCGCACGCGGTCAGCCGGGGGCGCCGAAGGCGTACTCCAGGGGTGGCAGCACCGCGCGGGCGTCCGCGCCGCCGACCCAGAGGCCGATCATGAACGCCGCGGTCGCCTCCAGCAGGCCCGCGCGTTCCAGGCCGCCGCCGTCGACCGGCACGCATCCGAGATCGGTGACGAGGGAGCGTACGGCGGCCAGCGCGGCGGGGTCGTCGCCGCAGAGGGGCACCGCCAGCGGGACGCCGCCGAAGGCGGGTGGCGTCATCCGCCAGACGTCCTCGTGACACAGGTTGAACGCCTTGACGACGCGGGCTCCGGTCGTCTCGGCGACGCGTCGCGCCATCGAGGGACCGCCCTCGGTGGCCAGGGTGAACCGCCCCTGCACGACCGGGTTGACGCAGTCGGCGAGCACCCGCCCGTCCAGCGTCCCCCGGGCGGCCCCGGCGGCCTCCAGGACCTCGGCCACGGCGTGGTCGCGGACGGCCAGCAGCGTCACCTCGCCGAAGACCGCCGCCTCCTCCCAGGTGCCCGCCCGCGCGGCGGGTCCGAGCCTGCCCGCCAGGGCGGCGGCCTTCGCCGGGTCCCGGCCGCTCACCGTCAGTTCGTGGCCCGCGCGGGCCCAGTGCGTTCCGAGCGCGTCCGCCATGCGGCCCGCCCCGAGGATGCCGATGCGCATCCGTCCTCCCCTGCTCGACTGCTGGTGTAGGACGAAGGTAGAAAGTCCGTCAGGCACCGTTCGGTGCGTGACGCCTCGGAAAGACTGGAGGACCCCGGAGTGTTCCTCGCCGACTGCCGCGCCCGGCTCGCCTTCGACCTGATCGGCAACACCTGGAACGCCGTCGTCGTCTGGGCCCTGCGCGCCGGTCCCAGGCGTCCCGGCGAGCTGCGCGAGGAGATCGGCGGGATCAGCGCGAAGGTGCTCACCGAGACACTGCGCAGGCTGGAGTACAACGGCCTCGTCTCCCGGCGGGCCTACGCCGAGGCGCCGCCCCGGGTCGAGTACGGGCTCACCGACCTGGGGCGGACGCTGGTGCCGCTGATCGGGGCCTTCGGCGAGTGGGCCTTCGACCACGGCGACGAGGTCCTCGACGCCCAGGACCGTGCCGAGGGTCTCGCCGGGTGACGCCGGGGACGGGCCCGCCACCGGGCCGATGAGGGCTTTTCGAGGTCGCCGGTGACGGGGGGAGCCGCGCGCTCCGCCGTACGGGAGCGGCGGGCCGGGACGTGCGGGAAAGGAGGATGCGCCTCACGGAGCCGGAGCGGCGACGGAGGCCGCGCGGCGTTCCAGGACGATCACCGCGATCACCAGCGCGGTCAGCGCGGTGAGCTGCGCGAGGGCCGACCAGAGGCCGAGCGCGACCGTCAGGAGCGAGACCACCGCGCCCGCGGCCCGCAGCCCGTTTCCCGCGATGCCGAGGACACGCCGGAACCAGGCGTCGCCCGCGACGAACAGGGCGACCCCCGCGGCCAGGGTGAGGGCCGCGCTGAACTTCAACGGGTCCACCGGGTGGCCGATCGCCTTCTTGACGCCCGCGGCGACCGCGACGATGCCCAGCAGCATCGGGATGTGCGCGTAGAAGTAGGCGCCGAGGATCAGCCGGGTGCGCCGCACCGGCTCGGCCGCCTCCAGGGTGTGCTCGGCGCGCGTCTCGTCGTCGCCGCCGAAGTAGAGCCACCACAGGCAGGCGGCCAGCGCGAGGCCGAGCACCGCCGCCAGGCCGAGGGCGAAGCCGACGTGGAGCCCCTTGGCGCCGATGCCGATCGCCACGATCGACTCGCCGAGCGCCACGATCACCAGCAGGCCGTGGCGCTCGACGATGTGCCCGGCCCGGAGGTTGAAGCCCTTCTGCCCGATGAAGTACGGGCTGCCCCAGAGCAGGGCCACCGCGCCGGCCCAGAGCAGGTAGGTGTACGGCGCGGGGACCAGGGCGGCCAGGCCGATGAGCGCGACCCCGCCGAGGTTGAACGGGAGCACCCGGGCGAAGGCCGAGGTGACCTGCAGGTACAGCCCGGCGTGCACGGCGATCAGCAGCAGGTACCCGATGGCGAACGCCAGGCCGTCGCCGTCGAACACCGAGGGGATCGACAGTGCCACGATCATGAATCCGGCCATGCCCAGCAGGATCAGCACCCTGCGGGCGGGACGTGTCGGCGGGACGGCGTTGGTCAGCCAGGCGTAACCGGCGTACATCCACCAGATGGCGCCGAAGACCAGCAGCGCGCGCAGCGCGCTCTCGGCGGGTCTGCCGTCCTGCAGGCCGTCGACCATGAGGCCGGTGAGCTGGGTGACGGTGAAGACGAAGACCAGGTCGAAGAAGAGTTCGAGGGTGGAGACGCGGAGTTCGGTCTCCGGCGGGGCGGGCTCGACCCGCTCCGCGAACCAGCCGGGGAGGCGCATCCGATCATTGTGCGGGTACGGCGCCTCCCCGTGAATCTCATTAAATGAAGAAGAAAGCCTCTTGTCCCTAAAGGGAGGTATGTCGCCTAAAAATGGTCAGCTCCCGGAGGGCTCGTCCTTCTTTCCTGCCACGAGGGTGTCGCCGGTCTTGCCGGGCACGGGCGCCGGGACCGGCGTGGGCGTGGTCGCGGGCGTCGCGGGAGGCACGGACGCGGCGGCACCGGACGGGGGCTTGCGGGTGCGCGTACGGGGACGGGTGGCGGCGGGGAACTCCGCGGTGTCGGTCGCGCCCTCCGAGGCGGGTCCCTCCGAAGCGGGTCCCCCGGCGGGCCGCTGCGAGGCGGGCGGAGCGGACTCGCCGGGCTTCTTCCCCCCGGTGGGCCGGGCGGGCGCGGGGGGAGTCTCAGGCTCGCGCAGCGCGGCGATGACGTCGTCGGCCTCGGCCTCGGCGGCGAAGTCCTCGGCGGCCTCGGCCTCGCGGCGCTTGATCACCACCATGTGGTCGACCGACAGGCGGCCCGCGCCGCCGACCGCGAGCAGTATGGAGGCGGCCCCGAGCGCCACGATCAGCTTGGCGTCGCCGCCGGTGAGCGGCAGGCCCGCCTCGCCGCTGGCCAGGATGAACACGGCGAGGGCCTCGGCGAACAACAGGAGCCCGCACGCGGCCACCGCGAGGCCGGCCACCAGCAGGGCGCCGCCGATGAGTTCCGTCAGCATGGTGGTGGCGGCCCACACGTAGGCGTACGCCCCGGAGGCGCCCAGGGCCGCGAACTGCTCGGAGGTGGCGTTCAGGCCCGCTTCGAGCTTGTGCCAGCCGTTGGCGAAGAAGATCCCGCCCACGCCCAGTCTGGCCGCCAGGGAAGCAAGATCATGAAGGGTTTGTCGCACGGTTCCTCATTCTGGTTAGATTCCCCGTTCTTGCCCATGCTTGACCGATAAATGACCGAGCAGGGGCTTTCCAAACCCTTCACGAGGGGTCGTCCTCCTGTCCACCGGGCCGGCGGGGCACCAGGAGCGTCACGGCCAGCGCGGTGGCGCCGAGCAGGAACACGCTCACCGCCACCGTCGCGTGCAGGCCGGAGACGAACGCGACGCGGGCCGCGCCGAGCAGGGCGTCCCCCACGCCGCCGCCGATCTCCCGCGCCACGTGCGCGGCGGAGGCGAGCGACTGGCGGGCCTCGTCCATCATCGCGGGCGCGACGCCGTGGACCGAGGCGAGCGCGGGGGCGTACACGGCCGTGGTGATCGTGCCGAGCACCGCGACCCCGAGCCCCGCGCCCAGCTCGTAGGCGGTCTCCTCGATTGCGGCGGCGCCGCCAGCGTGGGACTCCGGAGTGGACGACATGATCGTGTCGGAGGCGGCCAGCAGGGCGACCTGGATGCCGAAGCCGATGCCGACGAAGCAGAGCGTCAGGGCCACCGGGTGCCCCTCGGTGTGCCAGGTCAGGGTGGGGGCGAGGGAGACGGCGGTCAGCGCCAGCCCGCCGCCCATCGTGGCGCGCAGCCCGAACCGGCGCAGCAGCCGCGCGCCGGCCAGGCCGCCCGTGATCGAGGCGATCATGAGGGGGAGCATCCGTACGGCCGCCTGGAGCGGGCTGTCACCGAGGACGAGCTGGAGATACTGGGCGAGCATGAGCTCCAGCCCGACCAGGGCGAAGACCGTGAGCAGCACGGCGCCCACCCCGGCGCGGAACGCCCGCCGCCGGAACAGGCTCAGGTCCAGCAGGGGGAAGGCCAGCCGCCGCTGCCTGCGGACGAACCAGACCAGCAGCCAAATCCCGCCCAGGAACGCCGCCAGCCCGCCCGGATGCCCGGCCCCGGCCTCCTTCAGGCCGAAGGCCACCCCGAGGATGCCCAGCACCGACAGCAACGCGCTGAGCGCGTCCCACGGCTGGCCGGCGCGCTTGCGGGACTCGGGAAGGAGCCTGGCCGCGACGGGCAGCAGGACCACCAGGATGGGAACGTTGATCAGGAAGACGGCGCCCCACCAGAAGTGCTCGACGAGCACCCCTCCGACGAGCGGGCCGACCGCGGCCCCGGCCGCGGCCACCGCGCTCCACACGCCCAGCGCGATCGCCCGCTCGTGCCGGTCGGTGAAGACCTGCCGGATGATCGAGAGCGTGGCGGGCATGATCATCGCTCCGCCGAGGCCGAGCAGCGCGCGTGCGGAGATCAGCGCGAGCGGGGTCGGCGCGAACGCCGCCGCGGCCGAGGCGACGCCGAAGACCAGGTATCCGGCCAGCACCAGGCGCTTGCGCCCGTAGCGGTCACCGAGGGTGCCGAAGGTCAGCAGCAGCGGCGCGACCATCAGCGAGTAGACGTCGATGATCCACAGCAGCTCCACGGAGGACGGTTCGAGGGCGGCCGTCAGCGCCGGTACCGCGATGTGCAGCACCGTGGCGTCCACCGCGATCAGCAGCAGGCTGAAGCAGAGGACGGCGAGGACCGACCACCGGCCGGCCCCGGACGCCCGCGGGTCGCCGTCCGCGCGCCTGGCCATGACGGTGGTCATGAGCCGCTCAGGATTTGCCGGCCTGGACGAACATGCGTCGCAGCTTAGGCGAAGTCGGGCAGTGCCCGGGGCGGCATTGGGTGATTGATTCACGTAGTTATGTCCGTTTTACGGCCCCGATTGGGCCAATATTCGGCCCTTCACGAGGTCGTCGGCGACCTCTCTAGAGAGATACAGGCATATACCGTCGTCTAGGCAAAAAGTGATCTCGCACGGACCATGGCGATCGTGGGGAGTCAGCGCGAGGCCCGTGAGCCGCCGTGGTGAGCGGGCCCGGCGGAAACGACTCCGCTCCGGTCCCGCCACCGCGGGACCCCACCGACCCCCGGCACGGGAAGGACTCCGGCCGGGTTTCCCCGCCACTGCGGGACCCCGCCGACTCCGGACACGGGAAGGACTCCGGCCGGGTTTCCCCGCCACCGCGGGACCCCGCCGACCCCCGGCACGGGTATGACCTCGGCCGGTCCCACGTGCCACCGCGGGACCCCGCCGACTCCCGGCACGAGCGCGAGCGCGACCCCGCCTCGGTCCCCGTTCCGCAGCCACGGGATCCCGCCGACCCCCGGCAGTGGTGCGCCGTGGCCGCCGCGTGGCTGGGCCGCGACCGGCCCGAGGCCGCGCTGGAGGCGGCCCGCAGGGCGCTGGATCTCGACCCCCGCTCGGAGTCCGGCGCGGACTGGGGATACCGCCTGGCCAGCCTCGCGTTCGAGCGGCTCGGCCGCGACGCGGAGGCCGTGGCGGCCGCCGAGGAGGCCGTACGCCTCGCGCCGGGCTCCTGGGCCGCGCGGATGCGCCTGGGAGCCGCGCTGCGCAGGGTGCCGGGGCGCTGGCGCGAGTCGCGGGCCCAGGCGGCCAGAGCCGTCCGCTACGCGCCGGAGGAGCCGGACCCGCACGTCCTCGCCGGTGACCTCGCGCTGCTGAGAGGTGAGTACGACCTCGCGGAGACCGCCTACCGCGAGGCGCTGCGCCGCCTGCCGGACCATCCCGGCGCCAGGATCAACCTCGGCCTGACCCGGCTGCGCTGGGAACGCCCGCGCGCCCACCACGACCCCGCCTGGCCGGTCGACCCGCGTGAGACCGGCAGGGCCAGGCGCGCCCTGGAGAGGTGGTCGCGGCAGACCCGCGTCCTGCTGGCCGTCGCCCTCGTCGTGGTCTGCGCGGCGGAGTTCGGGTTCGGCCTGGCCTCCGTGGCGAGGATCGGCGGCGGGCTGGTGTTGCTCGCGGTCCTGGCGATCACCCTCAGGCAGGCGCACCGGGTCAGGCTCTGGTCGTACGTGCCGCGCATGCTCGTACGCGACCTCTGGCTCGGCATGTCGGTCTCGATCACTCTGGTCGCCGTGGCCGCGTACGTCGCGGCCGTGGCCACCCTCCCCGCGGAGGCCCCACCCCTCCTCTCCGCCCCGGTGCCGGGCGCGCAGGGGGTGGTCTGGGCGGGTCTCGCCGGGCTGGTGCTCCTCAACGGGACGGTGCTGCTCGTCCTGCGCGTGCTCGTCGAGGCGTGGCGCGGGCGGCCGATCAGGGCGCTGGCCGAGTTCGCCGCCGCCGGTGGCGACCGCACGGCCAGGCGCGACGTGAACGTGACCCTCTGGCTGGTGGCGGGCCGGGTCTGGTCGGTGCCGGTGGCGGTCGTGGTGGCGGTCGTCGTGCTGGACGAGCGGAGCTGGGCGCCGGCCGCGCTCGTCGTGCCGCTCGCGCTCGGCTGGGCCCGCGGCCGGGCCGGCACGGCCCCCGGCCTCGCCCGCGCGCTGGCCTCGGACCACGGGCTGGCGGCGGCGCTGGCCCTGTCCGCCTCGGCGTCGGTCCTGCTCGGCGCGGCCGGAGCGGCACCTGCCCTCGGGCTCGTCACGGTGGGCGAGTGGGCCTGGTGGGCCGGGATCGCGCTGCTGGCCGTACCGATGGCGATATTCGCCGCGAGGTCGGTACGGGCGTGGTGGCGGGGCGCACCGGGGCCGTGGCGGGCCTCGCTGGTCATGTGCGACGGCCGCGGGAGCCGCCTTCCCGGCGACGCCGGGCCGCCGGTGGGGCTCAGCGGGGAGGTGCGCGCGGCCTTCACCTACGCGCGGGGAGTGGTGCTCGCCTACGCCGACCCCAGCGGCCCGCGCGCGCTCGCCGTCGGCGCGGTCAGCTCGGTCGGCCCGAGCGGCGAGCTGCGCCTGATCGCCGCCTCCGACGCCTGGGAGGCCGCCGAGCGCGACCCCAGGGTGGCGGTCTTCGTCGCCGATCCGCTCGACCGCCGCTTCTGGGCCGAGGTACGCGGCATCGCCATCGGCGACACCGAGGCCGACCTGCTGAGGATCACTCCCAAGGAGGTCGTGGTCGGCGAGTATCCCGGCCGCCACCAGGGCCGGGCACACCGCGGCTGAACCGCCTCCCGGAGCGCCGGGCACACCGCGGTTGAGCCTCCCTCCCGGAGCGCCGTGCCGCCTTGCCGGGCGGTGACATTTCCATGCCCGTCTCCCGGTGTGTCTCCCCGTGCGGACGGGCGACGGCCGGCGGCCGGGACCGGGCCGTGCCACCCGCGGGGAACGCGGGCGCGGGCCGCCGCGCGCGGGGCGCGGCGGCGGCACAGGGAAGTGTGGGGCCGGAGGGACGGCGCGGGGCGAGCTTGCTGCCTCGGACGCTGGTTTCATCCGTTCTCATCCGTATATCTGATCGTGCCCGCGCGACGGCGTGGCGTGACCCTCAGGCACGCGCAAACGTCCCCTTGTTGCGGTATAACCGGGGGCGGACCGGGGAGGCGTGATGCGGGAATCCAGCAGGGCCCGTCCGGCGGGGCGCGCGGCGGCACGGGATCTGTTCGAGCAGGTGCGGCTGGGATACTTCCGGCTCTCGCCGCCCCTGCGCAGGCTGATCTACGTCGCGGTGCTGGCCGGAGCGGTCGGGCTGGCGCTGGGACTCGGCTGGCCGATCCTCAACACGATCTTCGTCACGCTGACGCTGCTCGGCTTCGCGGCGCTGACCCTGAGCTTCCCCCGCGCGGCCGCCACCCTGCTCGTGGTGCTCGGCTGGCTGGCGGGAAACCTGATCTTCCAGACCGTCGTCTTCGGCCTGAACTCGCCGATCCCGACGGCGCTGATGCTCCTCGGCCCCCTGGTCGCCGGAGCCGCCCACCTCATCCGCTGGGTCCCCCCGTGGGTGACCACGGTCATGGCACTGGTACCCGCCGGGCTGACGGCCGTCCTGCTCGGCGTGGTCGTCCCCGGGGTCGGGGCGTACCCGGCCATCTGGGCCGCGTACGCCGTGGCGGCCGGGGTGCTGGTCCACCGGTTCCTGCAGGCCCGCCGGGCGCGGGTCGTGCTGGAGGCGGGGGAGCGGCACCAGGCCGGGCTCCGGGTCCGCGAGGGTGGCCACCTCCCCTCCGCCCAGGGGGCCGGCGAGCGGGACGCGCCGCCGCCCATCTCGGTGGAGGAGGCGCTCGGCGAGCTGGACGCCATGATCGGCCTCGCCCCGGTGAAGGAGCAGGTCCGCTCGATCGCCGCCTCGATCGAGGCGGCCAGGCTGCGCAAGGAGGCCGGATACTCCACCGAGCCGCCGATGCGGCACTTCGTGTTCGTCGGCCCGCCGGGCACCGGCAAGACCAGCGTGGCCAGGACCGTCGCGAAGATCTTCTATGCCTTCGGCCTGCTGGAGACCCCCTACGTGGTGGAGGCCCAGCGGGCCGACCTGGTGGGGGAGTTCCTCGGGGCCACCGCGATCAAGACGAACGAGCTGGTCGACCGGGCGCTCGGCGGGGTGCTGTTCGTCGACGAGGCGTACAGCCTGATCAACTCCGGTGACGGCCAGCCCGACAGGTTCGGCGCGGAGGCCGTGCAGACACTGCTCAAGCGGGCCGAGGACGACCGCGACCGGCTGATCGTCATCCTGGCCGGATACGAGAAGGAGATGGCCACCTTCCTGGCGTCCAACCCCGGCCTGTCCAGCCGGTTCTCCAGCAGGGTCCGCTTCCCCAGCTACGCCCCCGAGGAACTGCTCCAGATCACCGAACTGCTGCAGCGGCGCCGGGGCGACCGGATGGCGCCCGAGGCCGCGCCCGCCCTGCTCGCCCGCTTCGAGGACATCCACCGGCGCGCGATCGTCGACGACCTGGGCAACGCCCGGTTCGTCCGCAGTCTCGTGGAGGCCGTCGCGCAGGCCAGGGACGTGCGCGTGGTGGGGGCGGGCGGCGCGCCCACCACCGAGGACCTGGTCACCACGGTCGAGAGCGACGTCGTCAAGGCCTTCGACGAGCTCACCGCCCGCTACCGGGGCTACCAGGTCGCCCCCTCCCTCGAGGAGGCCCTGGCCGACCTCGACCGCATGGCGGGCCTGGAGCCGGTCAAGCGGCAGGTGCACGCGATCACCGCGCAGCTCAGGGTGGCGAAGATGCGCCAGGAGCGAGGGCTGCCGACGCCGCCGCAGATGCGGCACTTCGTCTTCGCCGGGCCGCCCGGCACCGGCAAGACCACCGTGGCCCGCATCCTGGGCCGCATCTTCGCCGCGCTGGGCCTGCTCGCCCAGCCCGACGTGGTGGAGGCCCAGCGGGCCGACCTCGTCGGCCAGCACCTCGGCGCCACCTCGATCAAGACGAACGAACTGGTCGACCGGGCGCTCGGCGGGGTGCTGTTCGTCGACGAGGCGTACGGCCTGGTCAACTCCGGCTACAGCGGGGGTGACGCCTTCGGCGCCGAGGCCGTGCAGACGCTGCTCAAGCGGGCCGAGGACGACCGCGACCGGCTGGTGATCATCCTGGCCGGGTACGAGCGGGAGATGAACGCCTTCCTGTCGTCCAACCCGGGCCTGGGCAGCAGGTTCAACCAGCGGGTGCAGTTTCCCTCGTACTCCCCGGGAGAGCTCACCGAGATCGCGGTGCTGCTCGCCGACGAGTCGGGCGACAGGTTCGACGACGCCGCCCGCCGCGACCTGGCCGAGGTCTTCACCTGGGTCTGCGACGAGGGCCTGATCGACGGTCTCGGCAACGGCAGGTTCGCGCGCTCGCTCTTCGAACGCGCCGCGATGCGCAGGGACGTCCGCCTGGCCGCCCTCGGCGGCGCCACCGCCAGCGCCGCCGACCTGACCACCATCACCAGCGCCGACCTGCGCGCCGCCGTGGACGAACTCGCCGGGAAGTGACCCGGCTCGCCGGGAGGTGACCCCGGCTCTCCGGGAGATGGTCCCGGACCAGCCCGGGTGTGCTCCGGGCCCGCCAGGCCCCATCGCGGATCCGGTCGGCTGACCCGCGGGCCCGGCGACGCCATCTCTCACCGAGATCCCTCCGATTCGGTACGCTATGCAGCCCACCGGTCGCCGAGTGTAGCAAGATGGTCACTGACAGCGGCGGGGCTCCGGAGGAGGAAAGATGGCGGGATTCCTTGCCCGCAGGCTGCTCAACTACCTGGTGCTGATCGTCGTGGCCACCAGCCTGGCCTACATGCTGGCCGCCTCCGCCCTCAACCCGCGATCCAACTACGAGGGCCGCAACCCCCCGATCCCCCCGGCCGTCGTCGACGCGCGCCTCACCGACCTCAACCTGAACGACCGCACCCCGCTGTTCGAGCGCTACCTGACCTGGGCGGGCGGTCTCGCGCGCGGCGACTTCGGCAAGACGGTGGCCGGAGGCTCGGTCGGCGACGACCTCGGGCGCCGGATCGGCGTCACGCTGCGCCTGATCACGATCGGGCTGATCCTCGGCAGCGTCACCGGCGTGCTCATCGGCGCCTACGCCGCGGTCCGGCAGTACGGCCTCTTCGACCGGTTGTCGACCGGCCTGTCCTTCGTCGTCCTCGCGGTCCCCACGGTGGTGCTGGCCAACATGCTGATCATCGCCGCGATCCGGCTCAACGAGGCGGCCGGCACCCAGATCCTCCTCGTCAGCGGCGAGGCGACCCCCGGCCTGCAGGGAGGGTTCGGCGCCGCCGCGCTCGACCGGATCCGGCACCTGGCCCTGCCCACGCTGTCGCTGTCGCTCGGACTGGTCGCCGTCTACAGCCGCTACCAGCGCAACATGATGCTCGACGTGCTCGGCGCCGACTTCATCCGCACGGCCATGGCCAAGGGGCTGAGCCGCCGCGCCGCGCTGACCCGGCACGCGCTGCGCACCGCGCTGATCCCGGCGGTCACCTACTTCGCCTTCACCTTCGGGTCGCTGCTGGTCGGCACCACCTTCACCGAAAAGATCTTCGGCTGGCACGGCATGGGGGAGCAGCTGGTCGACTCGATCTCCACCAACGACGTCAACACCGTCGCGGCGATCAGCTGCTTCGCCGCGCTGGCCGTGCTGCTGGCCTCGCTCGCCTCCGACGTGCTGCACGCCGTCCTCGACCCGCGCGTCCGGGTGGGGTGAGCCGGAGATGACCATCGCCGACGAGGAACTCGCCGAACAGCAGGCGTCCGTCGACAGGATCAAGGCGCCCTCGCGGCTGCGGGTGGTCATGGGCCGCCTCCTGCGCTCGGGCCGGGGCAGGACCGGCTTCGCGCTGCTCGTGCTGATCTTCCTGCTCGCCTTCGCCGGGCCCCACCTCACCCGCTGGACGTACGCCTCGAAGGACTACACGGCCTTCCTCGCGCCGCCCTCCGCCGAGCACTGGTGGGGAACCCTGCAGACCGGCGCCGACGTGTACGCGGTCACGCTGCGCGGCATGCAGAGGTCCCTGATCGTCGGCCTGCTCGCCGCGGTGGTCGGCACCGCGCTCGCGGCCGTGGTGGGAGCCTTCGCCGGATACTTCGGAGGCTGGACCGACCGGGCGCTGACCTGGCTGACCGACCTGCTGCTGGTGCTCCCGGCCTTCCTGATCCTGGCGATCATGTCCCCGCTCTTCACCGGGGGGCAGTGGCCGGTGTTCGTGCTGGTGCTGGCGCTCTTTCTCTGGATGGTCACCTCGAAGATCGTCCGGAGCATGACCATCTCGCTCAGGGAGCGGGAGTTCATCCACGCGGCCAGGTTCATGGGCGTGCCCCCGACGAGGATCGTCTTCCGGCACGTGATCCCCAACATGTCCTCGCTGCTGGTCGTCGACGCCACGCTCAACGTCAGCACCGCGATCCTCACCGAGACGTCCCTGTCCTACTTCGGGTTCGGCATCCAGCCGCCCGACGTCTCGCTGGGCAGCCTCATCGCCGACGGCGCGCAGACGGCCCTCTACGCCCCCTGGACGTTCTGGTTCTGCGCGGGCCTGCTGATCGTCACCGTGCTCGCGGTGAATCTGGTCGGCGACTCGCTGCGCGACGCCTTCGACCCCACGTCCCACCGGGGAGGGTGACCGGTGACGAGCGAGCGGCCCTCGGGCGCGACATCCCGGATCCACGGGACCGGCGGGCGCGCGGCCGCGCCGGACCCGGTCCCCCCCGTGCTCGAGGTGCGCGACCTCGACGTCACCTTCGGCTCGGGTCCCGGCGCGGTCCGCGCGGTAAGGGGCATGGGGTACGCGGTCCGTCCCGGCGAGGTGCTCGGTGTCGTTGGGGAGTCCGGCTCCGGCAAGTCGGTCACCTCGCTGGCCGTGATGGGCCTGCTCCCGGCGCACGCACGCGTCACCGGCTCGGTGCGGCTGCTCGGGCAGGAGATCCTGGGCGCCCCGGAGCGGACGCTCACCGCGTTCCGCGGCAAGACCGTCTCGATGGTCTTCCAGGACCCGCTCTCCGCGCTCACCCCCGTCTACCGGGTCGGCGACCAGGTCGCCGAGGCGATCCGCGTGCACCAGCGGGTGAGCGCCGGCCAGGCCGCCAGGCGCGCCGTCGAGCTGCTCGACCTGGTCGGCATCCCCAACGCCGCGCAGCGGGCCAGGGCGTTCCCGCACGAGTTCTCCGGCGGCATGCGCCAGCGCGCGGTGATCGCGATGGCGATCGCCAACGACCCCGACGTGATCCTCTGCGACGAGCCGACCACCGCACTCGACGTGACCATCCAGGCGCAGGTGCTGGAGGTGCTGAAGACGGCGCAGCGCGAGACCGGCGCGGCGATCGTCATCATCACCCACGACCTGGGGGTGGTGGCCGGGTTCGCCGACCGGGTCCTCGTCATGTACGCCGGGCGTCCCGTCGAGGTCGGCCCGGTGGACGAGGTCTACTACCGCAGCCGCATGCCGTACACCATGGGACTGCTCGCCTCGATCCCGCGCCTCGACCGCGGCCGGGAGCAGCCGCTGGTGCCCATCGAGGGCAGCCCGCCGTCACCGGCGGCGCTGCCGCCGGGCTGCCCGTTCGAGCCGCGCTGCCCGATCTCCGTCCCGGAGTGCGCCGAGGCCGAGCCGGAACCGGAGCCGGTGGGCTCGCCCGGCCACCTGGCGGCGTGCCTGCGCTCCGGAGAGATCGAGGCGGCGGGCTGGTCACCCGCCCAGGTCTACGGCATGCGCGGCCCCGCGGCACGTCTCACCCGGCGCCCCGGTGACCCGGCCGCCCCGGCCGCCCCGGTCACCGCGGTCACCGCGGTCACCGCGGCCGGCCCGGCCGCTCCCGCCGTCGAGGGGCCGCCGCGCCCGCGTGACGAGCGCGACGTGGTCCTGGCGGTCGAGGACCTGGTCAAGCACTACCCCCTGGTCAAGGGGACGCTCCTGCGGCGGCGGGTCGGCACGGTCCGCGCGGTGGACGGCGTCGGCTTCGACGTCCGCGGGGGCGAGACGCTCGGCCTGGTCGGCGAGTCGGGCTGCGGCAAGACGACCACCCTGATGGAGATCCTGGAGCTGGCCGCGCCGCAGCGCGGCAGGATCGTGGTGCTTGGTCGCGACACCTCGCGGATGGGCGCCCGCGACCGGATGGCCGTGCGGCGCGACATGCAGGTCGTCTTCCAGGATCCGCTGGCCTCGCTCGATCCGAGGATGACCGTCTACGACATCCTCGCCGAGCCGCTGCGCGCGCACGGCCGCCGGGACCCGGGGCCGAGGATCGGCGAGCTGCTCGGCCTGGTCGGGCTGGAGCCCGGCCACGCCGCCCGCTACCCGCAGGACTTCTCCGGGGGCCAGCGCCAGCGCGTCGGCATCGCCCGCGCCCTCGCCCTGGAGCCCCGGTTGGTCGTGCTGGACGAGCCGGTCTCGGCACTCGACGTGTCCATCCAGGCGGGGGTGCTCAACCTGCTGGAGGAGCTGAGGACCCGCCTGGGCCTGTCGTACCTGTTCGTGGCGCACGACCTGGCCGTGGTCCGGCACATCGCCGACCGGGTCGCGGTCATGTACCTGGGAAGGATCGCCGAGATCGGCCGGGCCGGCGGGGTCTACGACACCCCGATGCATCCCTACACGCGGGCCCTGCTGTCGGCGATCCCGCTGCCGGACCCGGTGCTGGAGCGTTCCAGGAGGCGTGTCCTGCTGGAGGGGGACCTGCCCAGCCCGGCCGACCCTCCCTCGGGGTGCCGCTTCCGCACGCGCTGCCCCCTGTTCAAGGCGCTCGACGAGACCGTCAGGCGGCGCTGCGTGGACGAGGAGCCCCAGGTGCGGCAGCTGGGGGACGACCACGGCGTCTCGTGTCACTTCGCCGAGAGGATCGACGCCGTATGACCCGGTCGCGCGCCCGTTCGAGCACCCGTCCACCACCCGGTCGCGCGCCCGTTCACACCCGGCCGGGTGCCCGGCCGCACGCCGGGACCGGACCGGTCGCCCGTCATTCGTACGCGCACCCGCACGTCCGTTCGCACGCCCATTCGTATGCCCCGGGAGGAACACCGTGATATCAATCCCGCGCGTGGGCGCGTTCGCCGCCGCGCTGGCCGTGGCCCTGGCCCTGGTGCCGGGGCTCGCCGGATGCGGGGGCGGGAGCGGGGGCGGCGGGACGCCGGGCGGGCCCGCCTCGGCGGTCAGGGCCTACGACATCAACCCGGTCGCCCGAGACCGGGTCGCGGACGGGGGCGTGCTCCGCTGGGGACTCAACGAGTATCCGTCCAACTGGAACCTCAACCACATCGACGGCAACCTGGCGACGGTCAAGAAGGTCATGGACGCCCTCATGCCCTCCCCCTTCCGCTCCGACGCCAAGGGGCAGATCTCTCCGAACACCGACTACCTGTCCGAGGGCAGGGTCACCGCGCGCAAGCCCGACCAGGTCGTCACGCTGACCCTCAACCCGCGCGCCAGATGGTCCGACGGCACCCCGATCACCTGGGAGGACTACCGCGCCCAGTGGCAGGCGCTGAACGGCCACGACTCCGGCTACCGGGTGGCGAGCACCACCGGTTACCGGGACATCGAGAAGGTCGTCAGGGGCAGGGACGACCACCAGGTCGTGGTGACCTTCGCCAAGCCCTTCGGCGACTGGCAGTCGCTGTTCGCGCCGCTGTACCCCCGGAGCACCAACGCCACCCCGGAGGCGTTCAACAACGCCTGGCTGAACCGCGTCCCGGTCACCGCGGGCCCGTTCGCGTTCGCCGCGTTCGACCCCACCGCCAAGACCGTCACCCTCGCGAGGGACGACCGCTGGTGGGGCGAGCGGGCCAAGCTGGACCGGATCATCTACCGGTCCCTGGAGAGCGACGCGCTGGTCGGCGCCTTCAGCAACGGCGAGCTCGACACCTTCGACGTCGGCCCGTCCGCGCCCGACTACGCGCGGGCCAAGAGCACCCCGGACGCGATCGTGCGGCAGGCGGCCGGACCCGACTTCCGGCACATCACGATGAACGGCGAGAGCGCCGTCCTGTCCGACCCGAAGATCCGCAGGGCCGTCGCGATGGGTATCAACCGCCAGGCCATCGCGCAGTCGGACCTCCAGGGCCTCGACTGGCCGATCGTCCTGCTCAACAACCACTTCTTCATGAACACCCAGGAGGGCTACCGGGACAACGCCGGTGAGATCGGGACGTACGACCCCGGCAGGGCCGGGCAGGAGCTGGACGCCGCGGGCTGGAAACTGGAGGGTCGGACCCGCAGGAAGGACGGCAGGGAGCTGAACCTGCGCTTCGTCCTGCCGTCCGGCCTGCAGGTCGCCAAGTCCGAGGCCGAGCTCGTCCAGGACATGCTCGGCCGGATCGGTGTCGGGGTCACCCTGCAGTCGGTGCCCGGGGACGACTACTTCACTAAATACGTAATTCCCGGCAATTACGACATCACCGCGTTCGCGTACGTGGGCACGCCCTTTCCCGTCTCCAGCTCCTACGGCCAGTACGCCGACGCCGTCATGCGCCCCGACGGCACCCGGCAGTGGAACGCCAACCTCGGCCGCATCGGCTCCCCGAGGATCGACGCCGCGATGAACAGGGCGACCGCCGACCTCGACGACGCCAAGGCCATCGCCGACACCAACGCGGCGGACAGGCTCATCTGGCAGGAGGTCAACGTGGTGACGCTCTACCAGAGACCGCAGAACGTCGCGGTCAAGAACACCCTCGCCAACTTCGGCGCCCGCGGCTTCCACGACCTGCGCTATCAGGACATCGGCTTCGTCCGGTAGTCCCCTGTCCCCGGCGGGCCGCGTTCTGTCGGGGGCGCGGTGTAGAAGTCGGTCATGGCTATCTCGGTGACCTGGCCCCAGGTGCTCGCCTGGCGGCTGAGGCGGCAGTTCGTCGACCCGGCCGACGGGCCCGACGCGGTGTCCGTGGTGCGGAGACTCGCCGGGGTGCAGGCGCAGGTGGCCTCCTCCGCCGCCCTGGGGGTGGCCGTGCGGAGCGCGCGGCCGGATCCCGGTGAGATCGACCGCGCGCTGTGGCGAGACCGCAGCCTGGTCAAGACCTGGACGGCGCGCGGCACCCTGCACCTCGTCCCCGCCGACGAGCTGGCCTCCTACGCGGCCGTTCTCGGCTCGTTCCGCACCTGGGACAAGGGCTCCTGGCAGCGCGGCCACGGCGTCACCGCCGCCGAGGTCGCCGCCATCCTCGACGCCGCGCCCAAGGCGCTCGCGGGCCGCGTCCTCACCCGAGAGGAGCTGGTCGACGGGGTCATCGAGATCACCGGCGACGCCCACCTGCGGGAGGCGCTCACCTCCGGCTGGGGCGCCCTGCTCAAGCCGCTGAGCTTCCTCGGCGAGCTCTGCTACGGCCCGCCGCGCGAGGGCAGGGTGACCTTCGCCGGCCCCCGCGACCAGGTGCCCGGCTGGCCAGGGGAGCTTCCCACGGCGGAGGAGGGCGGGGTGCGCCTGCTCCGCTCCTTCCTCGGCGCCCACGGCCCCGGCGCCCCCGAGACGTTCGACGGCTGGCTCTACCGGGGGGCCGTCCGCAAGGCGACGCTGCGCGGCTGGTTCCGCGACCTCACCCCCGAGCTGGCCGAGATCGAGGTGGACGGCCGGCCGATGGTCGTGCTCGCCGAGCACCTCGACGACCTGGCCGTGACCCGGCCCGCCACCGGGGTCCACCTCCTGCCCGGCTTCGACCAGTACATCCTGGCCGCCCCGCGCGACCTGGAGCCCCTCCTGCCCGCCGAGGCGAGGGCGAAGGTCAGCCGGGCCGCCGGCTGGATCTCCCCGGTCGTGATCCACCGGGGCCGGGTGGCCGGGGTCTGGGAGGCGAAGGACGGGAAGATCGCGGTTGATCTCCTGGAAGAGGTCCCCGCCGCCGCCCTCGCCGCCGAGATCGAACGGGTCTCCGCCCTCCTGCGCTGACCCGGTCCGCCGGGCGAAGCCCGCGACGCCGCATCACCGTGGCTCGCCGGCGACTCATCGGCACCGGACCGCCGCACGCCCGGCGGGGGCCGTCCGCCCGGCGGTCAGGCGAGGCGGAAGCGCACCCGGTCGCCGGGGCGGAGCTGGGCGGCCCCGGCGAGGCTCGCCGAGGTCAGGACGGCGATGACCGGGTAGCCGCCGGTCGGCGGATGGTCGGCGAGGAACACGATCGGCTGGCCGCTGGGCGGCACCTGCACCGCCCCGGCCACCATGCCCTCGCTGGGCAGCTCCCCCTCCCGGGCACGTTCCAGGCGGGCGCCGCGCATTCGCACGCCCACCCGGTTGCTGTCCTGGCTGACCTCGTACGGCTCCGCGCACAGGGCGGCCAGGGCTCCGGGGGCGAACCAGTCGTCCCGGGGGCCGGGCAGGACCCGCAGGACACCCGTCCCCGGTCCCGGCCGGGGCGCCGCGTCCACGGTGATCGGCGGCAGGCCGCCGGTCGGCCCCACCGGCAGGACCGTCCCGGTGGCGAGCGGGGCCGGGCCGAGCCCGGAGAGCGAGTCGGTCGATCGGCTGCCCATCGTGGCGGGCGCCTCCACACCGCCCCGGACGGCGACGTAGGTGCGCAGGCCGGCCCCGGGCATGCCCAGACACAGCTCGCCGCCCGCCGGGACCCAGAAGGGCGCGCACATCCCCTGAGAGACCGTCACGCGCCGGATCGCCTCGCCGGCGGACGTCCCGCCGGGAGAGGCCCCGCCCGCGGACACCCCGGCCGTGGGCGCCCGGCCCGCGGTGGTCAGGGCCCTTCCGCCCGGGACCGCCGCGCGCGGCCGTACGAGGTCCACAGGGCACGCCGCACCGGTGACGGCGATCCAGGCCCCGGCGGTGAGGCGCAGCCGGGCGCCGCCGAGGGTGAGCTCGATCCCCGCGGCCCCCTCCGGGTTGCCGACCAGGCGGTTGGCCAGCCGCAGGCTCGGCTCGTCCGCCGCACCCGAGCGGGGCACCCCGAGATGGGCGTACCCCGGCCGCCCGAGATCCTGCACGGTGGCGTACGGCCCCGGAGCGATCACCTCGATCATGGCTCACCGACCGCCAGGAACCGCACCCGCGTCCCCGGGGTGAGCAGGGCGGGCGGCTCGGCGGCCACGTCCCACACCGCGGTCGCGGAGCGGCCGAGCAGCCGCCAGCCGCCGGGGGAGGCAGAGGGGTAGACCGCCGAGTAGGGGCCGGCGACCGCCACCGCCCCGGCGGGCACCGAGGTCCGCGGGGTGTCCAGCCGGGGGACGTGCAGCGCCGGGTCCAGCCCCGTGAGGTAGGCGAACCCGGGGGCGAAGCCCAACCAGCCCACCACCAGCTCCCGCGCGGTGTGCCGCTCGACCACCTCCCCGGGGGAGAGCCCGCTCAGCGCGGCGACGTCGTCGAGGTCGGCGCCGTCGTACACGACGGGAAGGACCACCTCGGGCGCATCCGCGGCCACCGTCGCGTCCGCGGCGGACGCCGTGTCCAGCAGGCGGGAGAGTTCCTCCCGCAGGCACGCCGGGTCGGCTCCCGGCGCGGTGACGAGGACCGTGACGGGGCCGGGCACGATCTCGACCACCCCGGAGGGCCGGTCGGCCCGCAGCAGGGCGTCCAGCCGGTGGGAGACCTCCAGCGAGCCGGTCTCCACCAGCAGCGCGTGCTCCCCGGCCCGCCGGATCCTCACGTGAAGGACCTCAGCGTCACTCCGGCGTCCACCAGGCCGTCGCGGACGGCGCGGGCCATCAGCACGGCGCCGGGGGTGTCGCCGTGCACGCAGATCGAGCGCGCCTCGACGGGGACCAGCGAGCCGTCCACCGCCTCGACCACCCGCTCGGTCGCCATCCGCACGACCCGGTTCGCGACCGTGGCCGGGTCGTGCAGCACCGCGCCGGGGGAGCGGCGGGAGACCAGGGTTCCCGCGCCGGTGTAGGCGCGGTCGGCGAAGGCCTCGACGACGGTGGCGACCCCCTCCCCGGCGGCGATCTCGTGGACGACCGAACCGGGCAGGGTCAGCAGCGGCAGGCTCCGGTCGTGGTCGGCGACCGCCGCCACGACGGCCCCGGCCTGCTCGGGGTCGCGGCAGATCCGGTTGTACAGCGCGCCGTGCGGCTTGACGTAGGAGACCCGGCCGCCCATCGCCCTGGCGATGCCGTCGACCGCCCCCAGCTGGTAGAGAACCTCGGCGCAGAGCTCCTCGGGGTCGATGTCCATCTCGCGGCGGCCGAACCCGGCCAGATCCCGGTAGGAGACCTGGGCGCCGATCGCCACCCCCCGGTCGACCGCCGCCGCGCACGTGCGGCGGATGGTCAGCGGGTCGCCCGCGTGGAACCCGCAGGCGACGTTGGCGCTGGTCACGATGTCGAGCAGGGCCTCGTCGTCGCCCAGCCGCCAGATCCCGAAGCCCTCGCCCAGGTCGGCGTTGAGATCGATCACCATGGCTCACCTACACCGGAGGTTCGTCGGGAATGTCCGCGATGTCATCGAGGGCGATGGCCAGTTCCTCGGGGTCGTCCCCGATGCGCTCGGCGATCTCGATCAGCACGTGCAGCACGTCGTGCCGGTCGTGGCCCAGATCCAGCAGCCGCTGCGCCGCCTCCCAGAGCTGCGGCGGGTCGCCCTCCCAGAGCCGGGCGGCGATCTCCTCGTGCCAGGCGAGGTGCTCGTCGTAGTCGCGCCGGTCGAGCTCACCGGCGTGGTCGATGCCCAGCAGGATCCGCCGGTCGGTGTCGTCGGCCGGGTTGAGCAGGCTGAGCTTGATCTCGCCGTGCGTGCCCTGCAGGAAAGGGAACGCGAACACCCGTCTGGCCAGTGCCGACAGGTCGCCGTCCGGCAGCAGCCGGTCGAGCAGGTCGCGGTCGAGCCCGAAGGTCGTCGGGTCGCGGTAGGACTCCGCGAACTTGCCGGTCGCCTCCCAGACCGCGTCGAGCGTGGCCCGCAGCCCCTCGTCGGGCAGGCCGGTCCGGCCGGCGGCGAACCGCGCCCACGCGCCCAGCACGTGCGGCACCGCCTCCTGCTCGGCGGTGGTGAGCATCACCTTGCGCGGCAGCCAGTCGAGGAGGAACGTCTCGCACTTGGTCGGGCTCACCCGGAGTGGGCGGCCGAAATCCTGGTCGCAGCCGTAGTCGATGATGTGGTCGGCGCACCGGGAGGCCGCCGAGGGGTCGGACAGGTGTTCGGCCGCGTCCGAGGAGAGGAACTCGGCCGCCAGCATCGCCCGGCGGTCGCGGCTGTAGGGGGCCTCGCTGTGCAGCGGGGCCGGCCGCTTCCTGCCGGGCGGCAGCGCCTTGATCCGGGACCTGGCGAAGGCGTGGTAGGCGCTGTAGCTGTCGCTGACCGGCGCGGACGTCCTGCGCTGGCCGTACTCGGCGGTGGCCTTCATGGCCGATTCGAGCAGCGCCCTGGCCTGCTGCGGCTCGATCTCCCCGAACCTGAGCATCGGGTTGCCCTCGGCCTCGGCCCTGGCCTGCTCCAGCAGCTTGTCGACGTGCGAGGAGACCCAGGCGTCGCGGGCGATGCCGCGCATGTTGTAGTCGACGATCACCACCAGCGCGTGCCGGTCCTCGACGCTGTCGGCACCCCGGTAGCCGAAGGTGCACACGACGGTGTCCTGGTCGCCGTACGCGTCGCGGGAGACGAAGCAGCCGTTCGTCTTGACCACGCCCAGCCGGTCGGCCCAGCGGGGCCTGGCCACGCCGCGCTCCATGAGCGCCAGCGCGGCGCCCTCCGCCTTGGCGGCCTGGCGGGCCGTGCCGAGATAGGCCAGCGCGATCAGTAGGGTGAGCGCGGCGGGCGAGCCGGCCTTGGCCGCGTAGTCGACCAGGCCCTCGCCGAGGACCTGCTCGGCGTCCCCGCGTCGCAGCCGGCGCCCCCACCAGGCTCCGACCATGTCGGAGACCATGAGCTCGGCGTCCAGCGGGCTGCGTACGGCCAGCAGCTCGCGAGCGGCGAGCAACATCTCGGAGAAGACCGCCTCGGGGGACTGGCTCTCCCTAAGGTCTCGACGATGTCGCCGGCTCAAGCAGCCTCCCCCGTCGGGCGCGCGAGCCCAGCGCGGACGCCGCCGCGTCGATTGGCCCGCTCGCTTCCCTCGCTCACGTCCCAACCTTCTCGCATTCCCGGTCCAAACGGTGCGTAGAAGACGGCCGGGTGCTCCCGATGCTACCGGGGACCGCGGGGCGGCGGCGCGGAGTTGACGAGGGCGAGCAAATGCTCGCGGGCGACGCGCTCGACGACCTCGGCCGTCGCCTCGATGCCGAGATGCTCGGCACAGGCGCAGACGTCGGCCACGCATCTGTCGACGGTGTCGACGGGAACCGTCAGGAACTCGGCGGCCAGGTGAGAGGTCACCGGCTCGTGGAGGACCGTCGAGGGCGCTGCGGGCGCTGCGGGCGCCGAGGACGTCGAGGACGTCGAGGACGCGGCGGGCGTCGAGGACGCGGCGAAGGTCGGGGAAGGCCCGGCGAAGCGGGTGGTGAGAACGGGCATGGATGTCGCATTCCTCCGGAGTTTCCCGGGGGCATCCCCCGGATGTGTCGGCGAGGACGTGCGTTTTCATTCCACAACTTATCTCGGGAGTGTCAACCCTCGGCGCCGTGATATGGAAAGCTGGCCCCGTGTCTTGACTGAATCCTGCAACAGCGGAGTAAGTGAGTGTCCCCGAACAGGGAGCCGAATTGACGGCGAGTCAGTAGCCTGATCTCGCCTGCAAGCCCGACGGAGATGAGGTGGGCAGTTGCCGGGACGGTCCGGCCCGATCCTGCTATGGTCCTGGCCGCAAACGTTCGGAGGCACAACGCCGGCCGGTCGGCGCTCGTGCGGGAGCCCCCTCGCGCCGGTGCGAGGGTTCCGGTGATCGGAGCGGCGGTGTTCCCGGGGTGCGCGGACCGCATCCTGGGCGGGGCTTCCGTCCGCACCTGCCCATCGCCGATGATGTACTCCAGGATCCGGTCCCCCGGAGCCGCGCTACGCCAATTCGCAAGTTTGGAGATGTGCCTCGTGGGAGACCCTGGCACGCGACGGAGGTGCCGACCATGAGCGCCGAAACCTCCGTGCCCCGTCCCCGGGAGTCGGGTGTGGACATCTCAGACTCCGGCCTGCTGCAGGGCCTGCTGTCGCAGTCGCCGTTCGCCTTCGCGTTCTTCGACCCCGACGGCCGCTTCGAGCGCGTCGACGAGGTCTTCGCCGACGTGGTCGGCCTGCCCGCCGAGCGCCTGGTCGGCCGGGCCCCCGGCGAGTTGCTCTCCGCCGACCTGACCGCCCTGATCGAGGGTTCGGTGCGCGGCATCGTCGCGGGGGCCGAGGTCGAGGGCGACCAGCGGATCCGCGTGCGCACCGCCGACGGGCAGACCCACCACTGGTCGCTGACCTTCTCCCCGATCCACGACGACAAGGGCACGCTCCGCGCGATCTGCCTGGTCGGCGTCGACATCACCGACAGCAGGCAGGTCGAGGAGGACCTCAGGCGCAGCGAGGAGCGCTACCGCTCGCTGGTCGAGGCCCAGTCCCAGCTCGTGTGGATCACCGCTCCCAACGGCGTCGTGGAGGAGGACGCGCCGCAGTGGCGGGCCATCACCGGCCAGGGGCTCGAGGAATACCTCACCCACGGCTGGCTGGAGGCCGTCCACCCCGACGACCGCCCGCACACGGAGGAGGCGTGGCGCGAGGCGCTGCGCGGCCGGATCATGTTCGAGTGGAGCTACCGGGTCCGCACCCGGGCCAGCGGCTACCGGCACTTCGAGGTGCGCGCCGTCCCGATCATCCGGCACAACCGGGTCGTCGAGTGGGTGGGCGCCAACACCGACGTCACCCCGCAGCGCGAGGCCGAGGAGATGCGCGGCCGCCTGACCGACCAGCTCGGCGCCGCGGCCCTGCGGACCGCGCGCCTGCAGGGCGCCACGGCGATGCTCGCCGAGGCGCTCACCGTCGAGCAGGTGGTCCAGGTCATCATCGACGTGGGCCGTACGGCGCTGGCGGCCGACCGCTCGGCCGTGGCGCTGCTCGACGTCGACCGGGCCGCGCTGAAGCTGGTCAACAGCGGCGGCATCCCCGACGTCCCCGGTGCGCCCGGGGAGGAGATCCCGCTGTCGCACTCCAGCGTGATGACCATGGCGGTCAACAGCCGGCGCCCGGTCTTCGCCGAGTCGCCGGAGAGCCTGCGGTCCCAGCTGGTCGACGCGGGCGGCGACAACGAGGCCATCACCGGATTCATCGCCCACAGCGACGAGCGGGCCTGGGTGGGCCTGCCGCTGCTGGCCGCCGGTCGCGCGCTCGGCGCGCTGAGGTTCTCCTTCACCCGCCCGCAGAAGATCTCCCAGGAGGACGGGGTGTTCCTGGAGGCTCTCGCGGGGCAGTGCGCCCTCGCCGTGGAGCGGGCCACCCTGTTCGAGCGCGAGCACCGCACGGCCGAGACGCTCCAGCGCAGCCTGCTGCCCGACCGCCTGCCGGTGGTCCGGGGCCTGGTCCTCGCCCAGCGGTTCCGTTCGGGAAGCCGCCACGTGCAGGTCGGCGGCGACTGGTACGACGCGTTCGTGCTCCAGGACGGCCGGGTCGCGGCGGTGGTCGGCGACGTCATGGGCAAGGGCGTCAAGGCCGCGGCCGGGATGGGCCGTATCCGCAACGCCATGCGGGCCCTGGCGCTGACCAACCCGCCGCCCGCGGCGGTGCTCACCGGCCTCGACAGGGTCTTCGAGGCCACCGAGGAGGAGGAGCAGGTCACGACCCTCGCCTACATGGTCGTCGAGCCGGGAACCGGAGAGGGCACGCTGGCGCTCGCCGGCCACCCGCCGCCCCTGCTGGTCTCCCCGCAGGGCGTGCCGGCCGTTGCTGTGCGACGGTGAGCCCGGCACCCCGCTGGGCTGGCCCACGAGCCGCCGGCAGTTCAGGTTCTGCGTCCCGCCGGGCCACACCGCTGTCCTGTATTCGGACGGTCTGGTGGAGAACCGGAAGCGTGGGCTCGATGCCGGACTTGCCGATCTTTGCTCTGTTGTGACCGAAGCGCCGGCCGAAGTGGTGGGAAGCCCCCACATGTTGCTAGATTTTCTTGTCGATCGCATGCTGTCCGGGTATGAGCAGGATGACGACGTCACGGTGCTCGCGATCCACGTTCCCCTCGCCACGAAGAGTGACTGAATGAAACAGTCATAACGGTTGCTTTCGGGTATCGGTGCCTCGCTTCCGTACGCACTACTCTCTTGGTCGGCCTAGGGTGGAGGGCAACCGCCAGGAGGCGGCCGTATGGATCACGGTGTCATGCCACAATGCTGGACAGGTACGTCGCGGTTCGCGCGGCCTCGTTAATCACAACTAGAGGTAAAACTGCCCCTAGTTGGGCATCTGGGTCCATTCTCGTCACGCTTTCCTTCGAGAGGTGTTCGTGTCGCCTGCAAGTTCGACTCGCTCGAAGCCATCCGAGCTGAACGAGCCCGTCATTCAGCAGCTGATGGAGCGGGGGCGCTCGCAGGGGTTCCTCGAGTCCGAGGATGTCCGCAAGGCCGTCGAGGAAGCGGACATTCCGATGGCGCAGGTCGCTGGAATCCTGCGAAGCCTCAGCAAAGAGGGCATCACAGTACGGCTGACCGCCGAGGACTCCGCGGCTCCCAAGAAGCCCCGCACTCCCGCCAAGCGCCGCACTGCCCCGGCCGCGCCCGCCGCCGTCAAGAAGACCAAGACCGCCGCGGCGGCCAAGGAGCAGCCGGAGACCGTCACCGCGGTCGTCAGCGGCTCCGAGTCCGCCGCGACCGCGGCCAAGAAGCCGGCGGCCCCTGCCAAGGCGGCCCCGGCCAAGAAGGTCGCCCCGGCCGCCAAGAAGCCGGTTCCCGCCCCGCCGCCGAAGAAGGCCGGGTCCGAGGCCGGAGGCCCTGCTCCGGCGTCCGCGCCGAAGCCGGTCACCGGTGACGACGACGAGGTCATCGACCTCGAGGACGTCGAGATCGAGGACTTCGACCTGGAGACCGTGGCCGAGGTCGAGGTGGAGGTGGAGGTCGAAGCCGAGGTCGAGGTGGAGGCCGAGGCCGAGGAGGAGCCCAAGGTCGAGGCCGTCGAGGTGAACGAGGACGAGGTCCTCATCCTCACCGACGACGACGATGACGCCCCGGTTCCCCAGGTCGCCGCCGCCGGTGCCACCGCGGACCCGGTCAAGGACTACCTCAAGCAGATCGGCAAGGTTCCGCTGCTCAACGCCGAGCAGGAGGTCGAGCTCGCCAAGCGCATCGAGGCCGGCCTGTTCGCCGAGGAGCAGCTCGGCACCGACGGCGAGAAGCTCCCGGTCGACGTCCGCGCCGAGCTGGAGTGGATCGCCGAGGACGGCCGCCGGGCCAAGAACCACCTGCTGGAGGCCAACCTCCGCCTCGTGGTCTCGCTGGCCAAGCGCTACACGGGGCGTGGCATGCTCTTCCTGGACCTGATCCAGGAGGGCAACCTGGGCCTGATCCGCGCGGTCGAGAAGTTCGACTACACCAAGGGCTACAAGTTCTCCACCTACGCCACGTGGTGGATCCGGCAGGCGATCACCCGTGCCATGGCCGACCAGGCGCGGACCATCCGCATCCCGGTCCACATGGTCGAAGTGATCAACAAGCTGGCCCGCGTCCAGCGGCAGATGCTCCAGGACCTGGGCCGCGAGCCCACCCCGGAGGAGCTGGCGCGCGAGCTCGACATGACCCCCGAGAAGGTCGTCGAGGTCCAGAAGTACGGTCGCGAGCCGATCTCCCTGCACACCCCGCTGGGTGAGGAGGGGGACAGCGAGTTCGGTGACCTCATCGAGGACTCCGAGGCCATCGTTCCCGCGGACGCGGTCAGTTTCACGCTTCTGCAGGAGCAGCTCCACTCCGTTCTGGACACGCTGTCCGAGCGCGAGGCGGGCGTGGTCTCGATGCGTTTCGGCCTGACCGACGGTCAGCCGAAGACGCTGGACGAGATCGGCAAGGTCTACGGGGTGACGCGCGAGCGCATCCGGCAGATCGAGTCCAAGACGATGTCCAAGCTCCGCCACCCGTCCCGGTCGCAGGTGCTGCGCGACTATCTCGACTGAGCCTTCCTGGCGACGGGTCCGCACCGTACGGTGCGGACCCGTTGTCGTTAACGCCGGTGTAACGGGTCGGTAGCACGTCGGGTGAAACGGGCTTCTAGGCTGCCGCCTCATGGGTGTGGCCGAGGCTGACAGGATTCGCGCCCGGGGGCTGCGGGTGATCGTCGATCGTCCGTGGGCGGACGCGATGCTCGACGACGCGGTCGCCGCGGTCCGCCGGAAGGCGTTCGAGGCCGGTCCGATCACGATCGGCGCGGCCCGCGGCGATCCGGAGAGGCGCGCGCTCAGGGTCGAGGCGCTGGCCAGGGCGGCCGTCGGCCACAGCCGTGCCATAGAGGCGCTGGCGGCCCGCGACCGGGCCAATCCCGACCTCTGGCTCTGGCTCGGGCGCACCCGCATCGAGGAAGCCTGGACGATCAAGCCGGATGTCAGGGCGCGGGCCGTGCAGGCGCGGCGTGTGCAGGCGTTCCAGGAGGCGATGGAGTCGGCCAGGGGGCCGCTTTTCACCGCGGCGTCGCTCGAGCCGTCCGATCCGGTGCCCTGGGAGTCGATCATGTGGCTCTACCTCGGTCTCGACCGGCCGCGCCAGGAGAAGGACGCGGTCTGGTACGAGGCCGTTCGCCGTTATCCGACGCTGTTCCCGGCCAACGTGGCCCGGCTCATGATGCTGTCCCCCGCCTGGGGCGGCAGTGCCCAGGAGATGCTGGCGTTCGCCAGGCAGGCCGTCTCGCGGGCGCCGGACGGGGATCCGATGGCGTCCCTGATGCCGTTGGCCCACTTCGAGCGGGTGGCCGCCGAGCGGTCGCCGATGTCGCGCGGCGGCTGGTTCTCCGACGAGGCGCTGCGCGAGGTCGTCTCGCACTCGGGTCGCTGGCCGGGCCGGGACGGCCATCCCCGGTCGGTCGAGGCGCACAACCTGTTCGGGGCCGCCTTCTACCTAGCCGACCTGCGGCGGCCCGCGCGCGGGCACCTGATGCGGACGGGAGGCAGGGTCAGCCGGTTGCCGTGGTCCTACCTCGGAGATCCCGCCCAGCAGTTCCAGCGGGCCTGCGGGCGGCTCCACCTCGTCGCGGCGTGAACCCGGCCGGGGTCCTCAGGCGCGGCGGGACACGCCGGATCCCGTCCCCGGCGCGTCCCCGGCGCGCCCGCGGAGGATCACACCATGACGTCGAGTGTCCACGGCCGTTTCCCCGCGGGCGGCGCGCCGAGGGTGACGGAGTGGCCCAGGTGATCCAGAACCTTGGCGAGCTCCTCGGGGCTCCCCGGATCGAGGCCCCCCTCGAGCAGGGAGCGGGCGATCACACCGCGGGTGGCCTTGGCCATGTGGCTGACCACCTTCCCGTCCCTGAGCACCCGTACCGCCACCGCCCGCCCGCCCGGCTGCCACGCCGCCGCGTACGTGCTGGAGCGCAGGTCCACGACCAGGCCCGGCTCGGCGTCGAGCAGCGGCGTGACCGACCGGCGCCAGAAGGCGCCCAGGCCGCCGAGCGGCGGCAGCCGCACCCCCATCGACAGCCGGTACGGCGGCACGCGGTCGCCGATCCGCAGCAGGCCCCAGAGGCCGGAGAAGATCAGCAGGCTCTCCGAGGCCCGCGCCGCCGCCTCGGGGGACAGCGAGGCCAGGCCGAGGTTGTCGTAGAGCACGCCGGTGTACAGGTCGGCCGCGGCCAGCGTCGGCGCGGTCCGCAGGAGCAGGTTCCTGCCGACCTCACCGGCCTGTCCCGGCGACAGGCCGAGGGTGTCCCGCGCGGCAGGGTCCCGGCACAGCTCGGTGAGCGCGTCCAGGACGGTCTCCCTGGGCGAGCCGAGAGCGGGAAAGCTCAGCCCGGGCAGGTCGAGGGCCGGGCCGTCGCCCCGCGCGGCCTTCCCCTCGGACGGAGGCAGCAGAATCAGCACAGTCGCCGAGCGTAGTGGGGCGATCGGGGAGTTAGGATCCTTCAGCATGATCGATGAGGTCTTCGACCGGCTGGTCGACCAGGCCTGGCCGGCGATCCAGCGGGTGGACGCCGGAGGCTGGACGCTGCGCGCCGCGGACGGGGTGACCAAGCGGGCCAACTCCGTGCTGCCGCTGGGCGAGCCGGAGGATCTTCGAACGGGCATCGAGAGAGCCGAGAAGTTCTACGCCGACCGGGGCCTGCCCTGTGTCTTCTCGGTGGGGCGCGGCGCCACGCCCGGCCTGGACGCGTCGCTGCGGGCGCGCGGCTACCGGGTGGTGGACCCCACACTGATCATGACGGCGCGCCTCGCGCCCGGGGACGGGCCGCCTGAGGAGCCCGGAGGCTCGTGGGAGGCCGGAGAGCACGAAGGGACCGGGGAGAGGGTCGAGCTCGCTGAGGCGCCCTCGCAGGCGTGGCTGGACGCCTGGTGGAGCGTGGACGGGAGGTTCGGTGGCGACGGCCTGGTGACGGCCGCGCGGATCCTCACCGGCGTGCCCGCCGTATACGCCTCGCTCGGCCGTGAGGCCGTGGGACGGGGCGTGGTCCAGGGGGAGTGGTTCGGGATCTACTCCATGGCCGTACTGCCGCACGCGCGGCGCCGGGGTCATGGACGGAAGATGTTGCGTGCCCTGCTCTCGCATGCGCGGGCGCAGGGCACACAGCGGGCATATTTAGTCGTGGTGGAGTCGAACACCGCTGCCAGGGCGCTCTACGAGCGGCAGGGCTTCACGGTGGCGGGCCGATATCACTATCGGGTCCGATGATGGCTCCATTCGTCTGGTTATCGTTCGTCGTTGCCTGCCGTTGCCGGGGCGTCGCTGAGACGAGCGGACTCGTCCTGGATGTTGGCGCCCTTGTCTCTCAGCACGGCCACGTGCTGCCGCCCGTGGTGGGCGCAGAACAGCAGCTCCCCACCTACGGGCAGGGTCGCGCGGATGTAAGCCTGGGCGCCGCACCGGTCACAGCGGTCAGCAGCTGTGAGCTGCTTGGCGGGGGCGAGGGTTCCAGTCACGTATCGCCTTTCAGGTCATCCCCTGAGGTGGAGGATCTGGCGTCAGTCACTTGAGAGAACATCTAACCCGATACGAACGTTCCCAACCGACCCCCTGCTACGCCCAGAGCGGAAAGTGTCCGAAAGTAACGATGATCACGCCGGATGTAACACCTGTGCCCACCGGATGGCAAGCTTGTACGCGTCGTGGTGGGAAGAACGGTAAGCTGCGCACACGTGTTCGACAGAGTGGGAGTGGGCGTGACCGCAGTTAGCGCGGAGACGGGTTATACGGCCCGCCACCTGTCGGTGCTGGAGGGTCTGGAAGCCGTCCGCAAGCGTCCAGGCATGTACATCGGGTCGACCGACAGCCGCGGTCTCATGCACTGCCTGTGGGAGATCGTGGACAACGGGGTCGACGAGGCCCTGGCCGGTTACTGCAGCCGCATCGAGGTCGAGCTTCACCCCGACGGCTCCATCGAGGTCCGCGACGACGGCCGGGGCATCCCGGTCGACGTCGAGCCCAAGAGCGGTCTGGCGGGCGTGGAGCTCGTCTACACCAAGCTCCACGCGGGCGGGAAGTTCGGCGGCGGCTCCTACGGCGCCTCGGGCGGCCTGCACGGCGTCGGCGCCTCCGTCGTCAACGCCCTGTCCTCGCGGCTGGACGTCGAGGTCGACCGCGACGGCCGGATCCACGAGATCAGCTTCCGCAGGGGCGTTCCCGGTGTCTTCGACGGCGACGGCCCCAAGGCCAAGTTCAAGAAGAAGTCCGGGCTGCGCGACGGCGGCGCCGTGGCGAAGAACGTCACCGGCACCCGCGTGCGCTTCTGGGTCGACCACCAGATCTTCCTTCCCGAGGCCGAGGTCTCCCTCGACGAGATCCACGTCCGCCTCCGCCAGACCGCGTTCCTGGTCCCCGGCCTGACCCTGGCCGTGCGCGACAGCCGCGGCGAGGAGGCCGTCGAGGAGGAGTTCCACTTCGACGGCGGCATCTCGGAGTTCACCGAGTTCCTCGCCCGCGACGAGGCCGTCTGCGACGTGCTGCGCCTGCAGGGCGTCGGCCACTTCCACGAGACCGTCCCGGTCCTCGACGACCTGGGGCACATGACCCCGACCGAGGTCCAGCGGGAGCTCACCGTCGACGTGGCGGTGCGCTGGGGCAAGGGCTACGACAGCACCGTCCGCTCCTTCGTCAACGTGATCGCCACCCCCAAGGGCGGCACCCACGTCAACGGTTTCGAGCGCGCCCTCGTCCGCACCCTGAACGAGCAGTTGCGCGAGACCCGCCTGCTCAAGAACGGCGACGCCCCGGTGACCCGCGAGGACATCATGGAGGGTCTCACCGCCGTGGTGACCGTCCGGGTGCCCGAGCCGCAGTTCGAGGGCCAGACGAAGGAGGTCCTGGGCACCTCTGCGGCCTCCAGGATCGTCGCCCACGTCGTCTCGCGGGAGCTCAAGGAGCTGCTCGCCAACCCGCCGCGCAACGCCAAGGCGCAGCTCCGCGCGGTCCTGGAGAAGATCGTCGCGGCGGCCAAGGCCCGCATCGCCGCCCGGGAGCACCGCGACAACCAGCGTCGCAAGACCGCCCTGGAGAACTCGGCGCTCCCCGCCAAGCTGGTCGACTGCCGCAGCGACGAGGTCGACCGCAGCGAGCTGTTCATCGTCGAGGGCGACTCGGCGCTGGGCACCGCCCGCGCGGCCCGCAACTCGGAGTTCCAGGCGCTGCTGCCGATCCGGGGCAAGATCCTGAACGTGCAGAAGGCGTCCGTCGCCGACATGCTCAAGAACGCCGAGTGCGCCGCGATCATCCAGGTCATCGGCGCGGGTTCCGGCCGCTCCTTCGACATCGAGGCCGCCCGCTACGGCAAGGTCATCCTGATGGCCGACGCCGACGTCGACGGGGCGCACATCCGCTGCCTCCTGCTGACCCTGTTCCACCGCTACATGAAGCCGATGGTCGAGGCCGGACGGGTCTTCGCCGCCGTGCCGCCGCTGCACCGCATCGAGGTCATCAACCCCACGCGCGGTCACGGAAAGTACGTCTACTGCTACTCCGACGCCGAGCTGCAGCGGGTGCTGCGCGACCTGGAGCGCCGGGGCAAGCGCTGGAAGGACCCGATCCAGCGCTACAAGGGCCTGGGTGAGATGGACGCCGACCAGCTGGCCGAGACGACCATGGAGCCTCGGCACCGCACCCTGCGCCGGGTTCGCATCGAGGACATCGAGGAGGCCGAGCGCATCTTCGCCCTCCTGATGGGCAGCGACGTGGCCCCTCGCCGGGAGTTCATCGTGAGCAGCGCGGCCGAGATCGACCGCGACCACATCGACGCGTGACCGTGACCGTCCCCGCCGGGTGATTCCCCGGCGGGGACGGCTGACGGCGAGCTCCGCGGCACCGATCGGCCGATCGGGCGTGCCCGTGAGTCGTTCGCCCCGCCCGGCGCCTTCGAACGCCGGCGAGCACGGCCGATCGTGAAACCGTGATCCGGCCCCTGCCGGGACCGGATCACGAGGACCGGATCACAAGGTTCAGGTCACGAGGTTCAGATCTCGACCGGCACCAGCTTGCCGGTGCGCACGTCGTAGATGGCCCCGCCGACCGGCATGCCGACGGGCAGGAACGGGCTCGTCCTGATCCGTACGAGATCATGGCGGAGCGCCGCGTCCTGGTCGGGGACGGTGTGGAAGTCCAGGCTGCGGGTGTCGACGCCGCGCCGGGCGGCGATCGCGTGCACCTCGTCGTCGGTGACCTTGGTCATGCCGCAGTCGGTGTGCGGCATGACCAGCACCCGCTCCACGCCCAGCAGGTTGACCGCCAGGACGAGCGTGCGCAGGACGTCGTCGGTGACCCGGGCCCCGGCGTTCCGGAGGATCTTGGCGTCGCCCGGCTTCAGGCCGAAGAGCCCCAGCGGATCGATCCGCGAGTCCATGCAGGTGACCAGGGCGAGGCCGCGGGCGGCCCTGCCGGTCAGTCCGGCGTTGGTGAACGTGGCGGAGAACTCCTCGTTGGCGGTCAGCAGGTCGTCAAAAGCACTCACGTGCGCACCCTTCGGTCGGCGCAATCAACGGACTAATGATGCTTCATGCCCGTTTCCGGAACGTTGCCGGGGGCGCACCTGGTGACGACTTCACCAAGATCCCGTCGTCGCCTCTCACTCTCGGTCATGATGTCGTCACCCAACGTCCGGAAGTGTGGAGAGGCTGATGAGCAGGACCGAATCGCTGGCCGACTATCTTCGTGACCAGGGCAGGCGGAAGCTGGACCGGGTCGAGGTCAGGGACGGGGGCCGCAACGCGCGCTCGGCGCTGGCCCTGCTCGACGCGGCGGTCTACACGCGGTCGCTCAGGGACGACGACCCGTTCGTGGCCGTTCTCGCTGAGGCGGGGTGTTTCGGCCCCCAGGGGACCGGTGAGTTCGAGCCGACGGACCGGGTCGCCCGGGTCGTCCGCTTCTGGGAGTCGGGTGAGCCCTGGCAACTGCTGATGGCGATCCGGTTCGCGCTCCAGGGCGTGCTCACCTGAGAGCCCGGGTTTCAGTCCGTCCGCCGGGGAAAGGCGGACCTGGACCGTGGCCATGGCACCGGGCCGGGGCGCCCCGCGTGCCCCTGGCTGATCGGTACGGCGGCCGTTGAGGCTCCCGGTGACACCGCCATAGGATCTTCGTCGGTGCCGAGTCTGGGAGGAAGCATGGGAATCGCGCAGCTGAGGTCGATCGTTCTCGATTGTCCGGACCCCAAGCAACTGGCCGACTTCTACAGCGCGCTCCTGGGCTGGCAGATCGCCAGCGTCGAGGACGAATGGGTGGTGGTCACCGGGGGCAGGCCCGGACGCCTCTGCTTCCAGCTGGTCCACGACTACCGGCCGCCGGAGTGGCCCACCACCGAGCGGTCCCAGCAGTTCCACCTCGATCTGACGGTCGAGAACCTCGACGAGGCCGAGAAGGAGGCGCTGGCGCTGGGCGCGTCCAAACACCCGTACCAGCCGGGCGAGAACGAGGGTTTCCGGGTCTTTCTCGACCCCGCCGGGCACCCGTTCTGCCTGTGCGTCGACTGACCCTCCTGAGTGATCTCAGGGCCTCCGGGCCGATCCGGGCGTCCGGCGCGCTCCCGGCGTCGCGGCCGACCGGCCGTCCCCGTGCATGTCGCTCCGCGTGCGCGGGGGCCTCAGGGCCGGAAGCCTCACGGAGGCCCTCACGGCCCGCCTGCCGTCTTCCGTGATCTCGGAGCCCGCGAGGGTTCGCCGCGCGAGGCCCCGGGAGTCTCCGCCGTTCTGGCGGGGCTCCCGGGGCCTCGTCGCGGGCGGGTGGTCACTCCTCGGGGGCGGGAGCCGCCGCTGAGCCCTCCTCGCCGCCTCCGGCGCCGAGGGCGCCGCCCACGGCCGCGACGGTGTGGGTGAGCCGTACGCCGGAGCCGTCACGGCGGCCCAGCTCCTCGGGCAGGGGCACGGGCTTGCCGACGGCAGAGACCGCGCGGGCCGGTCCGGGACCCGCCCAGGCGAGCAGCAGGACGTCCTCGCCCTTGAGGAACCGCTGGACGCGGACCCCGCCGGTGCCCCGGCCCTTCGGCGGATATTCGGCGAAGTCGGAGATCTTGGCGCCGCCGATCTGGGTGCCGGGCAGTGCCGTCGAGGAACCGGCGATGGTCACGACCTGCGACTCGCGGGCCGGATCGACCGCGCCGAACCAGATCACCACGGCATCGCCGTCCAGCCGTACACCGGCCATGCCGCCCGCGGGACGGCCCTGCGGGCGGACGACGGAGGCGGAGTAGCGCAGCAGCTGGGCCTCGGAGGTGATGAAGACGAGATCGTGGTCCTCGCTCTCCAGCTCCACCGCGCCCACCACCGTGTCGCCGTCCTTGAGGGTGATCACCTCGAAGTCGTCGCGGTTGGCCGGGTAGTCGGGAACGACCCGCTTGACCACCCCCTGCGCCGTGCCCAGCGCCAGGCCAGGCCCGTCGGGATCGAGCGAGCCGATGCCGACGACCGTCTCGCCCGGGTTGAAGGTGACGTACTCCGCGACCGGGTGGCCCCCGGACAGCGACGGCGGGTTGGCCGAGCGGGGCAGTGTGGGCAGGTCGACCACCTGGACCCGGATCATCCGCCCCTGGTTGGTGACCACGCCCACCTCGCCCCTGACCGTGCTCCGCACGGCGGAGACCAGCACGTCGTGGGACGAGCGGTCACCGTCGCCGGCCAGCGGCGAGGCATCGAAGGTGCGGGCCAGCAGGCCGGTGGAGGAGAACAGCACCAGGCAGGGGTCGTCGGCCACCTCCAGGGGGGCCGAGACGTTCCTCGTGACCCCCGAGGACTCCAGCAGCACCGTGCGGCGCGGGGTGCCGAAGGTCTTGGAGACCTGGGCGAGCTCGTCGGAGACGACCTTGCGGAGCCTGTCGTCGGAGGACAGGATCGCGGTCAGCTCGGCGATCTCGTCGCGCAGGGTCTGGCTCTCGCGGTCGAGCTCCAGCTTGTCGTAGCGGGTCAGGCGGCGCAGCGGGGTGTCGAGGATGTAGTTGGCCTGGGTCTCCGACAGCTCGAAGACCTCCGTCAGGCGCTCGCGGGCCTGGGCGGAGTTGTCGGAGGAGCGGATGACCTGGATGACCTCGTCGATGTTGAGCAGGGCGACGATGAGGCCCTCGACGAGGTGCAGCCGCTCCTCGCGCCTGCGCCGGCGGTACAGGGAGCGGCGGCGGACCACGTCGATGCGGTGGTCGACGTAGACCTGGAGCAGCTCGCGCAGGCCCAGCGTGCGCGGCTCGCCGTCGACCAGGGCGACGTTGTTGATGCCGAAGGTCTCCTCCATCGGCGTGAGCCGGTAGAGCTCCTCCAGCACGGCCTCGGGGATGAAGCCGTTCTTGATCTCGATGACCAGGCTCAGGCCCTTGTGCCGGTCGCTGAGGTCCTTGAGGTCGGAGATGCCCTGGAGCTTCTTGGCGGTGACCAGCTCCCTGATCTTGGTGACCACGCGCTCGGGACCGACGTTGAAGGGCAGCTCGGTGACGACGATGCCCTTGCGGCGGGGGCTGACCTGCTCGACGGCGCACTTGGCGCGCATCCGGAAGGTGCCCCGGCCCTTGGCGTACGCGTCGCGGATGCCGTCGAGGCCGATGATCGTGCCGCCGGTGGGCAGGTCGGGGCCGGGGACGAACCGCATCAGGTCGTCGAGCGTCGCGTCGGGCTTCTTGATCAGATGACGGGCGGCGGCGACGACCTCGACGAGGTTGTGCGGCGCCATGTTGGTGGCCATCCCGACCGCGATGCCGGTGGCACCGTTGACCAGCAGGTTGGGGAAGGCCGACGGCATGACCGTGGGCTCGGTCTCCTGGCCGTCGTAGTTGGGCTTGAAGTCGACCGTGTCCTCGTCGATCGACTGGACCACGGCCATGGCCGCCGAGGCCAGCCGGGCCTCGGTGTAGCGCATCGCGGCGGGCAGGTCGTCGGGGGAGCCGAAGTTGCCGTGCCCGTCGATGAGCGGCAGGCGCATCGAGAACGGCTGGGCCATGCGGACCAGCGCGTCGTAAATAGCGGTGTCGCCGTGCGGGTGGAGCTTGCCCATCACGTCGCCGACGACGCGCGACGACTTGACGTGGCCCCGGTCGGGCCGCAGGCCCATCTCGCTCATCGAGTAGAGGATGCGGCGCTGGACCGGCTTGAGGCCGTCCCTGGCGTCCGGCAGCGCACGCTGGTAGATCACCGAATATGCGTATTCGAGGAAGCTGGTGCGCATCTCGGTGGAAACGTCGATGTCGACGATCCGCTCCTCGAAGCCCTCGTCGGTCGGGGGTGTGGTCGTCCGTCGAGCCATCTGATTTCCTGCGCGCGCGCCCCGGCCGTCAGGCCGAGGGGAGGCGCATCCTCCTTCTGTCTTCGTGGTCCAACCGTTGGTGCCGGCTCCCCGGGGAGCCTTGGCCGGGATGTCCGGTGGGAGGCCGGTGACGGGGGCGACCGGGCATCATACCGAGACTCGATACCATACCCAGCCCATCCGACACTTCCGGGCCTTCCCCGGCCTGCCCGTGGATGCCGCCGCCGCTACGGCGCCGTGCCCGGGGCGGCCGATGTGCCGGGGAGGTCTCGGGTCCTGGGGCCCGCGCCCGGCCAGGGGCCGGGGGTCTCACCCTCGTACTCGTCGCCGGGGACGTTCACCCTGGTGTCGTAGACCCTGAAGCCGCGCGCCTTGTAGTTGGCGAGCGCCACCGGGCTGTCGAGGGAGCAGGTGTGCAGCCACACCCGCCGGGTCGCCTCCCGCTCCGGCTGCCGGTCGGCCAGGTCCCAGGCCCTGGCCGCGCCGATCTCGAGGAGGTGGCCGCCGATACCCTTGCCGATCGCCCACGCCAGGAGACCGAAGGAGGCGATCTCGACGGTCCCGCCGTCCTGGGGGACGAGCTCGACATAGCCCGCGGGGGTGCCGCGGTGGTAGGCCACCCAGGTCTCCACGCCGCCGGCCAGCCAGTCCGCCCACTCGTTCCAGGTCCACGGCAGCTTGTTGGTCCAGTGCCAGTCTCCGCCGACGGCCGTGAGGAGGAACCGGTTGAACTCGGGCGAGGGCAGCTCGGCGCGCACGACGTCGACCTCGACCGACGGCGGCTTGGCGGGCAGCAGGTCCGAGCGTGAGGTCTGTTCGAGGTACCAGGTGGTGACGTCCATAGTGGATGCATCAAATCACGGCTCGGAGCCCGTCAGGTCCCCAGCTCCCGGCGTCGCGGGTGCCGGTGGCGCCGGTGGAACGGGCCGCGGCCCCCCGGCGGCGCCTCACGGAGTCCCGCCGCGCACCCGCCGGGCACTCATCGGGCACCCGTGGGGCACTCATCGGGCGCCCGTCGGGCGCCTGGAGGCCCGCCGACCACTCCTCTCGGCTCCCGTCCGGTACGGCCCGCGCCGGGCGCCGTTCCCCTCCCGGGTACGGCAAGTGCCGCCCGTGTATGCCGTACCGGGGAAAAACAGTCGGCGAGACCTGGTACCAATGACCGGGTGAGCGAAGAGCTGATGCTGCGCGAAGAGGCCGAGGAGCGGCTGCGGGCGCTCGCCGGGGAGCACGCCCGGCTGCGCGAGGACCAGTGGGCGGCGATCAAGGCGCTGGTCATGGACCGGCGCCGGGTGCTCGTGGTGCAGCGCACCGGCTGGGGCAAGTCGGCGGTCTACTTCATCGCCACCGCGCTCCTGCGCGAGCTGGGCGAGGGGCCGACCGTCATCGTGTCGCCGCTGCTGGCCCTGATGCGCAACCAGATCGCCGCCGCCGAGCGCGCCGGGATCACCGCGGTCACGGTCAACTCGGCCAATCCCGAGGAGTGGGAGCGGGTCTACAACCAGGTCGCCGAGGGCGAGGTCGACGTGCTGCTCGTCAGCCCCGAGCGGCTCAACAACCCCGACTTCCGCGACCACGTGCTGCCCGAGCTGGCCGAGAGCGCGGGCCTGATCGTGGTCGACGAGGCACACTGCATCTCCGACTGGGGCCACGACTTCCGCCCCGACTACCGGCGGCTGCGCACGCTGTTCGAGGAGCTCACCGAGGGTGTGCCGATCCTCGCGACCACCGCCACGGCCAACGCCAGGGTGACCCGCGACGTCGCCGAGCAGATGGGCGAGGAGACGCTCGTGCTGCGCGGCGCGCTGGAGCGCGACAGCCTCCATCTCGGGGTCGTGCGCCTGCGCGGCGCCGAGCAGCGCCTGGCCTGGCTCGCCCGCACGCTGCACGAGCTCCCCGGCTCCGGCATCGTCTACACGCTCACCGTGGCCGCCGCCCAGGAGATCGCCGCCTACCTGCGCGAGCAGGGCCACGAGGTGATCGCCTACTCCGGGCAGACCGAGCAGGCCGAGCGGCTCGCCGCCGAGCAGGCACTGCTCGACAACAAGATCAAGGCACTGGTCGCGACCTCCGCCCTCGGCATGGGCTACGACAAGCCCGACCTCGGCTTCGTGGTGCACGTCGGCGCGCCCCAGTCCCCGGTGGCCTACTACCAGCAGGTCGGCCGTGCGGGCCGAGGGGTCGAGCGGGCCGAGGTGATCCTGCTGCCCGGCGCGGAGGACCGCGACATCTGGGCCTACTTCGCCTCGCTCGCCTTCCCTCCCGAGCCCGTCGTGCGCTCCGTGCTGGCCGCGCTGGAGGAGGGCGGCGTGATGTCCACGGCCGCCCTGGAGAACCGGGTGGACCTCAGCCGCAGCCGCCTGGAGACCATGCTGAAGGTCCTCGACGTCGACGGCGCGGTGCGCCGGGTCAAGGGCGGCTGGGAGTCCACCGGCGAGCCCTGGGGCTACGACGCCCCGCGCTACGCCAGGGTCGCCGCCGAGCGCGAGGCCGAGCAGCGGGCCATGCTCGAATACCTCGACACCACCGGCTGCCGGGAGGAGTTCCTGCGCCGCCGCCTCGACGACGACACCGCCTCCCCCTGCGGCCGCTGTGACAACTGCACCGGCCTCCATCGCTCGCCCGAGGTGGACGAGCAGGCCGTACGGTCGGCCGCCGACCGGCTCCAGCGGCCCGGGGTGGACGTCGAGGCGCGTAAGCAGTGGCCGACCGGGCTGGCCGACCTCAAGGGACGGATCAGGCCGGAGCTGGGCGCCGAGCCCGGCCGGGCGCTGGGCAGGCTCACCGACATCGGCTGGGGCAACCGCCTGCGCGGCCTCCTCGCCGACGGCGCCGCCGACGGGCCGGTCCCCGACGACGTCTTCGCCGCCGTGATCAAGGTGCTGTCGTCCTGGGAGTGGGCCCAGCGCCCGGTCGGCGTCGTCGCGGTGCCCTCGGGCAGCCGCCCCCAGCTCGTCCGAAGCCTCGCCGAGCGGCTGGCCCAGGTGGGGCGCCTGTCCTACCTGGGCGATCTCGGTTACCGGTCGGGACCGCCCGGACGGCAGTTCAACAGCGCGCAGCGCGTCCAGGCGATCAGGGGCACCCTGGCCATGCCCGCCGCCCTGGGCCCGGCCGTCGCCGGGGCCGGAGGCCCGGTCCTGCTCGTCGACGACCTGGTCGACACCGGCTGGACGATGACGCTGGGAGCCGCCATGCTCCGCCACGCCGGGGCCCCCGCCGTGCTGCCCCTCGCCCTCGCGGTCACCAGCTAGAAGCCGGTCGGGAGCCCGCCGGGAATCGCCTGGAAGGGGGCGGCGGGCTCCCGGGAAGGCGCGGCCCAACGAAAGGCGCGGCCCTCAAGAAGGCCTCAAGGCCTCAAGAAGGTACGTCCCCCAGGAAAGGCGCGTCCCTCAGGAAAGGCCGAGATCGACGTAGTCGTAGTCGGAGAAGGCGTGGCTGACGTGCACGTTCGTCAGGCGCTTGCCGCGGAGCAGGACGCGGGTGTCCCACTGGACGGGCAGCACGACTGCCTGCTCCATGACCGTGCGGTCGACCCGCGCCCACAGCTCCTCGCGCCGGCCGGTGTCGAGCTCGGCGCCGGCCTGGTCGATGAGGTGGTCGGCCTCGGGCAGGCGCACGCTCACGTTGAACGACAGGCCGTCCTCCAGGATCTCCCGGCTGTCGGTCAGGTACGGCAGGTAGCTGGCGCCCTCCGGCCAGTCGGCGGTCCAGGCCCGGATGGAGAGGCCGATCTTCTCCTTCCGCAGATAGGAGGGGCTGCCGCCGTGCTGGGCGGTGTGCTCGGCCTGGGACATGCCCCTGAGCGTGAGCCGGATCCCGACGCGTCCCAGGGCCGCCTTCAGGGCCTCGGCGGCCTTCCGCTCGGCGGGCTGTCCGGCCCGGAAGACGATCGTGGCCGCGAAGCCGCCGGGCCGCCCGCACGCGGCCAGCTGCCCGCGAGCCGCGGCCACGTCGCCCTTGCCGGTCTGGTACAGGTTCAGCGGGCGGTGCCCGGAGATGGTCGGCGGGAGCAGCCCGGTGGCGATCGTGCCCGCGCGCAGGCCGCGGCCGTAGGCGTCGCGCAGGGCCTCCCGGTCCGCCGCGGCGAACACGGCCCTGCGGCAGGCCACGTTGTCGAAGGGCAGCACCTGCGGGTTGATCGCGACGTACCGCAGCCAGCCGATCGTGGGCGCGTCGGCCCGCGCCCTGAGCGCGGGATCGGCCGCGATCCGCTCCGGCAGCTTCGCGCTCGCGCCCGAGTCGAGGTCCAGGTCGAGGTCGCCGGAGACGAGGCCCTTGTCGACGGCGTCCTGGTCCATGTCGAAGGTGATCTCGTAGCGGTCGGGGAGCGCCCGGCGGTTCGGGTCGGTCGCCGGTGACCAGTGCGGGTTGCGGACCAGGACGAGCCGCTTGCCCCGCTCCGCGCTCTCGAACATGTAGGGGCCCGAGGAGAGCACGTGCTTCTCGTACGCCGCGCCGGTGTCCTTCGCCTCGGGGACCGGCATGGTTTGGGGGACCTGGGCGACGTGGTCGAACGCCCCGTGTGGCTTTCTGAGGTGGAACACGACGGTCCGGTCGTCCGGGGTCCGGATCGCCCCGTCGGTGTCGGCCTTCGGCGACGCGAAGTAGCCCCGGTAGCCCGAGGGCAGGTTCAGCAGCTCCTCGAAGTGGTACGGGCCCCGGCTGAGCGTGTCCTTGCCGATCGCGCGGAGCACGGCGTGCTTGACGTCCGCGGCGACGATCGGCGTGCCGTTCTCGTACTTCAGGCCCTCCCTGAGCCGGTACGTCCACGTCCTGCCCCCGTCGCTGGGCACGCCGGGGCCCTCCGCCAGGTCGCCCACGAGTTCCCGGCTCCCGGCGCCGGGAACGGGCCGGTACATCGTCAGCGAGCGTCCGTAGAGCCGCGCGACGTTCCACAGCGACGGGTAGTAGGTGTTGCCCGGATCGAAGGAGTCGGCGACGAAGCCGGCGCCGAACCGCATCGTCCCGCCCCTGCGTGCCGAGGGGTTGACGACCGAGGCCGAGGCCGCGTCGAAGCCGGTCGGCGCCGGCTTCGGCGTCACCCGCGAGACGGCTTCGGGCTCGCCGGACGGCAGGACCAGCCAGGTGGTGACGCCCAGCACGCAGGCGGTCGCCAGGGCCGAGGCGGCGAGCAGGATCCGCCGGCGCCCCACCGTGCAGGCGAGCCGGGCGAGCCGGCCCGGTGACGGCGAGGAGAACCCGGTGGAAGGCGTCGCGGGAGAAGGCGCCCGAGACAGCGCCCCCGACGGAGCCCCCGACGGTACCGGGGACGGGACGGAGGACCGGGCCGGGACCGGCGCGCGGCCCGGCAGGGGAGCCGGTGCCGGGAACGCGGAGGAGGAGCGGGCCGTTCCCGGCGCGCGGGGTGGCGGGGGAGACGCGGGGGGCGGGAACGTTCCGGAGACCGGCTCGGGACCACCGGCCGCGTTCAGCAGCATGTCCAGCACGTCGGCCGAGCCGGGCCGGGAGCGGGGGTCCTTGGTGAGGGCCGCGCCCAGCAGCGGGCGCAGCGACTCCGGCACGCCGGACAGGTCCGGTTCCGCGATGAGGATGCGGCGCATCACCACGGCCAGGTTGCCCAGCCCGAACGGGGGCTGCCCGGTCGCCGCGAACACCATGGTCCCGGCCCAGGCGAACACGTCGCCCGCCGGTCCGACCTCCTGCTCGTGGAACTGCTCGGGCGCCATGTAGGCGGGCGTGCCGACCAGGTCCGTGGTCAGGCTGTACGCGGCGTCCAGGGCTCTGGCGATGCCGAAGTCGATGACGCGGGGGCCGTCGGGGCCGAGCAGGACGTTGCTGGGCTTGAGGTCGCGGTGCACGATCCCGGCACGGTGGATCGCGGCCAGCGCGGTGGCGGTGGCGACGGCCAGCCTGACCAGCGCGTACTCCTCGCGTGGCCCCTCCCTGGACACCACCTGCTGCAGCGACTCGCCGTCGACGTACTCGCTCAGAATGTACGGCCGGTCGCCGGTGGCGTCGGCCTGCAGCACCCGGGCGGTGCAGAACGGGGCGACCCGCCGGGCGGCGTCGGCCTCCCGCTGGAAGCGCCGCTTGGCATGCGCGTCGTCGGAGAGCCTGGCGTGCAGCACCTTGAGCGCGACGCGCTCTCCCTCGGGGGTGCGCGCCAGGTAGACCACGCCCTGGCCGCCCTCACCGAGGAATCCGACCAGCCGGTGCGGGCCGATCAGCTCCGGGTCACCCGGCCGCAGGGGGCGGGGCTCCGGCATGCGTCACTCCAGGGGGTCGCCGCGAACATGGTCCCACCACATTATTGGATCACCGTGGAGAGCGGGGAAAACCCCGGGACCGCACCCGGCGCGGACCGGTGGCCTGCAGTGGTACGGGCGGCCAGCGGCGCGGGCGGTCAGGCGGGGACGGTCAGAGGCGGGGGCGGGCGCCCAGGTGCGAGATGGCCCGGGAGGCCAGGTGGCAGCCGGAGGCGAGAGCCTCGGCAGGGGGCTTGCCGCCGAGCCAGGCGGGCAGGAAGCCGGCGGTGAAGGCGTCACCGGCACCGGTGCCGTCGACCACGCGCTCCACGGACTCGGCGGGAACCCTGATCGGGTCGGGGCGGTTGTTGGCGTACCAGAGCGCGCCCTCGTCGCGGAGCTTCACGACGACCTGGGGGAACCAGGCGGTGAGGACCTTGGCGGCGGCGGCGGGGTCGTCGCGGCCGGTGAGGACCTTGGCCTGGTCGGCGTTGGCGAACAGCAGCTTGGCGCTCTGCGTCCACTCGAGGAAGGGCTCGGCGCCGGTGCGCTCCAGGGGGGCGGAGGAGGAGCAGTCGACCGAGACGGTCATCCCCGCGCGGCGGGCCATCTCCAGGGCGGCCATGCCGGCGTCGCGGGAACCCTCGTTGATCAGGGTGTAGCCGGACAGGTGCAGGTGCCCGCCCTGGGAGAACAGGTCACGGGGCAGGTCCTCGGGGGACAGGGCCGCGTTCGCGCCCGGGTCGGACAGCATGGTGCGCTCGCCCTTGTGGGTGACGAGCACCACGCAGGTGCCGGTCGGGCGCTCGGGATCCATGACGAGGCGGGCGTCGACGCCGTAGCCCATCAGCTCCATGTCGCGGTTACGGCCCGTGATGTCGGCGCCGCGCCGCCCGATGAAGGCGACCTCGGTGCCCTCGACGGCGAGCCAGGAGGCGATGTTGGCACCCGAACCACCGCCGTGCATGGTGACGATCGCCGGTGTGTCGCTGGCCCTGGCCAGCGGGTAGCGAGCCCGCGCGACCGCGTCGGTCATGAGATCGCCCACCACGACCACCCGCGTCATGATGTCACCACCTTGCTGCCTTCGATGCCGACGTGCCTCTAGACATGCTTCAAGCCATACCTCTGGTCGTGCCTCTAACCGCGAAAAACTTAACAGCTTCCGGCCAGCGTATGGGGTCTTGACCGGACACCGGACCACAGTCGATGCACAAGCGTTGCGTGAATCCGTCCGGGTGGTCTGCCATATGAGATTCGCGTCTACTCTCGGGACTGTGGAGGCTGCTCAGTATCCCGCTCACTGGGAGGCGGACGTCGTTCTCTCGGACGGCGGCACCGCCCACGTACGCCCGATTCGGCCCGCCGACGCCGACCGGTTGCGTTCCTTCTACGGCCGGCTGTCCGACGAGTCGATCTACTTCCGCTTCTTCGGTCCCCGGCCGCGGCTGTCGGAGCGGGAGATCACCTGGTTCACCAACGTCGACTACGAGAGCCGCGTGGCGTTGATCGCCACGATCGGCACCGAGATGGTGGCGGTCATCCGCTACGACCGGATCGAGCCCGGTGAGGCCGAGGTCGCCTTCCTCGTCGAGGACGCCCACCAGGGCCGGGGGGTCGCCTCGGTGCTCCTCGAACACCTGGCCGCCACCGCCAGGGAGCAGGGGATCGCGCGTTTCGTCGCCGACGTCCTGCCCGCCAACCAGAAGATGATGGCGGTGCTCAAGCAGGTCGGCTACACCGCGCAGAGCCGCTTCGCCGACGGCGTGGTCAGGATGACCCTCGACCTCACCCCGACCGAGACCGCCCAGGAGGTGACCACCGCCCGCGAGCACCGCGCCGAGTCCCGCTCCATCGAACGGCTGCTCTCCCCGGGTTCGGTGGCGGTCGTGGGAGCGGGCCGCGAGCCGGGCGGCGTCGGCCAGACCGTGCTGCGCAACCTGCTCGGCGCCGACTTCGCCGGTCCGGTCTACCCCGTGCACCGCGAGGCGCGGGCCGTCGCGGGGGTGCGGGCCTACCCGAGCGTGACGGCCATCGACGGCGAGGTGGACCTCGCCGTGCTCGCCGTACCCGCCGACGGGGTGATCGAGGTGGTCAAGGAGTGCGCGGAGAAGGGCGTACGCGGGCTGATCGTGGTCTCCTCGGGGTTCGGCGAGACCGGACCCGAGGGCCGGGCCAGGCAGGACGAGCTGGCGCGCATCGCCCGCGCGTACGGCCTGCGGGTCGTCGGTCCCAACTGCCTCGGCATCGCCAACACCGACCCCGCGGTACGGCTGAACGCCACCCTCGCCGCGACCCTCCCGGGGCTCGGCCGGGTCGGCTTCTTCAGCCAGTCGGGCGCCCTGGGCACCGCGCTGCTGCAGCGGGTGGCCCAGCGCGGCATGGGCATCTCCTCGTTCGTCTCGGCGGGCAACCGCGCCGACGTGTCGGGCAACGACCTGCTCCAGTACTGGGAGGAGGACCCGCGGACCGACGTGATCCTGCTCTACCTGGAGTCGCTGGGAAACCCCCGCAAGTTCGCCCGCCTCGCGCGGCGCATCTCGCGCCGCAAGCCGATCGTGGTCGTCAAGAGCGGCGGCACCACCCAGGACGTGCCCACCGGCCACGCCGCGCCCGTGCTCGGCCTGCCCGACACCGCGCTCAGCGCGCTGTTCGAGCAGGCGGGGGTGATCAGGGTCGACGACCTGATCCAGCAGTTCGACGTGGCGCAGCTGCTGGCCTACCAGCCGCTGCCGGCCGGGTCCAGGGTCGGGCTGGTCAGCAACTCCGACGCGATGGCGCTCCTCGCGGCCGACGCCTGCGTGCGGGTGGGCCTGGAGCCGAGCCCGCCGGTCAACCTCGGCGCGCGGGCCTGCGCGGAGGAGTTCGGCGCGGCCCTGACCTCGGTGATCCCGGACGTGGACGCCGTGGTCGCGATCTACATGCCGCCCATCCCCGGCGACGGCGCGAAGGTCGCCGCCGAGCTGCTGCGCGCCTCCCGCGACTGCGGCAAGCCGGTGCTGGCCACCTTCGAGGGCAGGATCGGCATGCTCGACGAGCTGCGGGTCGGCGCCGTACCCGGGCGGGGCTCCATCCCCTCGTACGCGGCGCCCGAGGAGGCGGTCCGCGCGCTCGCCCACGTCGTGCGGCACGCGCGCTGGCTGGAGCGGCCCGCGGGACTGCCCGAGGAGATCGAGGGCGTCGACGCCGGCGCCGCGCGCGACCTCGTGCTCGCGACGCTCGGAGACGCCCCGGCCGAGATCGACGCCTCGGAACTGCTCGCCCGCTACGGGGTGGAGGTATGGCCGTCGGAGACGGTGGAGTCGCCGGAGGAGGCCGTCGAGGCGGCGTCGAGGCTCGGCTGGCCGGTCGTGCTGAAGGCGGCGGGCCCCGAGGCGGCCATGCGCGCCGGGACCGTGCGCCTGGGGCTGTCCGGGCCCGACGGGGTGCGCGACGCCTACGCCGACCTGACGCGCCAGCTCGGACCGGAGGCCGTGCTCGCGGTGCAGCGCATGGCCCCGCAGCCCGCGGTGCCGACCGTGGCCGGGGTGATGGACGACCCGGCCTTCGGCGCGGTGGTCTCCTTCGGGCTCGGCGAGATCACCGCGAGGCTGCTGCGCGACGAGGCGTACCGGCTGGCCCCGCTGACCTGTGAGGACGCCGCCGCGCTGGTGAGGTCGCCGCGCGCCGCGCCCCTCCTCCTCGGCGAGTACGGCTACCCGCCGGTCGCCGTCGAGGCCCTGGAGGATCTGCTGATCCGGCTCGGGCGGCTGGCGGACGACCTCCCCGAGGTGGCGCGGCTCACCCTCGACCCGGTGCTGGTGGGGGAGTCGGGGGTGATCGTGCTGGGCGCCCGCGCCGTGCTCCGCAGCCACGAGGGCCCGCGCCCCGACGGCGGCCCCCGGCGCCTCGGCTAGAGGACTTACCCGTTCTGGCCCGTCCGCCGGGCCGCGGGGACGATCTGGACCGTGCTGGCGACGGTGGCCGGCGCGGGACCGGTCTCCATCGCGGCCTCCGTGCCGGTCGTCGTGCCCGTCTCCGCGCTGGGGTCGACCATGTCCTCCATGTCCTCCACGCCGTCCCGGACGGTATGGACGGCCCTGCCGGACGCGGTCAGCGTCCCCGAGGCGTTCCGCGACACGGCCACGCCGACCGTGATCCGGGGAAGCTGGAACCCGGGGGCGACCAGGCCGCGCGTGCCGCAGCCGACGATCCTGGCCGTGATCCGGCACCTCCAGCCCGTGCCCGAGGCGCTCACCGGGGTCAGGCCGGAGGGGAAGTGGTAGGCGACCTCGGTCGGACGGGTGATCCCGGCGGAGCCGGGGGCCGCGGTGACGTCGATGGAGAACGTGCCGGCGCCGCCCGCCTGGAACGGGCCGTCGTGAACCGTGGTGAGGATCAGGTCGCCGGGGAGCTCCGCCCCCGAGGTGGGCGGGCCCACGGCGGTCGCCGCCGCGGCCGTCATGGCGGCCGTGACGACGGTCACCGGGACGGTCGCCGCGAGGCGCGAGAGGCCGGTCCGCCACGCGGGCCGGGCCCGTTGTGACGAATCCGGCTGTGCCCCTCCGGCCATCCCGGCCCGTCCGGCTGAATCCGGACCTTCACCGGCCATATTCCTCGCCCCCGATTCCGGTAGGAATGCACCGCTTCCGATTTCGGCGCGGTGAAAAGCATTCCCAGATATGTAAAGCAAGGCGGAGAATGCGGAGAATCGCCCGTTACCGCTCCTCGGACGTACGCGCACGCCACCGCTATCGCTCCCGATAACCCCGACGGGATCACGCCAAACCGATCGGAGGGTAAAGCCGCGGGCGGGAACGGGCTCCCGGCGGCTCCCGGATCGCCCCGACGACGCCTTTCCGGCCGGAGAAGCCGATGGCGGGCCGCATCACGATTTGCACCGTGGGCCGAAGCTCACGTGCTCCCGGTGAAAGCGCTGCCCCGGACAGGGCAGGATGGACCCATGAGGGAAACCCGACTCTCGTCCGCCGGCCTGCGCGACGCCATCGACCGCAGTGGCTACTATCCCGACCTGGTCGCCGACGCGGTCGAGTCCGCGCTCGGCAAGGAGCAGGTGGACGCCTACGTCGTGCACCACGAGGCCACCTTCGACCCGGCCATGGAGGTGCGCAGGCACGTCACCGTGCTGGTGCTCTCCCCCACCCGGCTGCTCGTCTGCCACACCGACGAGCACCCGCCGGTGGAGGGGGTGTCGGCGTCCCACGCCTCCACGACCACCGAGGCCGTGCGCCTCAGCCGGATCCAGTCGGTCGCGGTCACCCGGGTCGTCCCCGACCCCGCCTCCTACGTGCCGGGAGTGCCGCCCACGGAGGTCACGCTCACCATCGGCTGGGGGGCCATCTCCCACGTCGACCTGGAGCCGGCCACCTGCGGCGACGAGAACTGCGAGGCCGACCACGGATACACCGGCGCCATCACGGCCGACGACCTCTCCCTGCGGGTGAGCGAGGCGGCCGACGGGCCGGAGGCCGTCTCCCACGTGCTGGCCTTCGCCAAGGCACTGTCGGAGGCCACCGCCCGCACCGCCTCATGAACCCCCTGGTCCCCGCGTACGGGACGGCCTCGCTCGCGGACCTGTCCTCCTCGCTGCTCGCCGCGGTCGGGGTGGACGGCGGCAACCCGCTGGATCTCGCCCCGGCGGGGCGGGTCCTGCTGTTCCTCGTCGACGGCATGGGCGCCGAGCTGCTCCGCGCCCACCCCGACGTCGCGCCGTTCCTGTCCTCCCTGTCCGGCGGGGTGTCCGGCGGGGTGCTCACCGCGGGCTTCCCCGCCACGACCGTGACCAGCCTGGGCACCCTCGGCACCGGCATGCCGCCGGGCGGGCACGGCATGCTCGGCTACCAGCTCGCCGTGCCCGGCGCCGGATACATGCTCAACTGCCTGCGCTGGACCGCCCCGGGGCCCCTCGTCGAGCCCGGGGAGTGGCAGCCGGCCCCGACCGTCTACGAGCGCGCGGCGGCGGCCGACGTCACGGTCAGCTACGTCGGCCCTGCCAAGTTCGAGACCACCGGTTTCAACAGGGCCGTCTACCGGGGCGTGCGCTTCGTCGGGGCCGACGAGGTCGACGACCGGATCGCCGGGGTCCGCCACGCGCTGGCCGAGCCCCGGGCCCACGTCTCGGTCTACTACGGCGACCTCGACTCCGCCGGCCACATCAACGGCTGGGGCTCCCCGGCCTGGCTCGACCAGCTCGCCTCGGTCGACCGGATGGCCGAGCGGCTGGCGGAGACGCTCCCGCCGAACTCGGCGATGTACGTCACCGCCGACCACGGCATGATCAACGTCACCGATCGCGTCGACGTCGACGCCCTCCCCGAGCTGCGCGAGGGCGTCACCCTGCTCGGCGGGGAGGCCAGGGCCCGCCACCTCTACACCGCCCCCGGCGCCTCGGCGGCGGTCCTCGACACCTGGCGCGACGTCCTCGCGGGAAAGGCGTGGGTGGTGTCCCGGGAGGAGGCGGTCGAGTCCGGCTGGTTCGGGCCGGAGATCCGCCCGGAATGGCTGCCCAGGATCGGTGACGTCCTCGCGGTGCCGTACACCGACTGCGCCGTCGTCGCCTCGGTCGCCGAGCCGCACGAGGCGGGGTTCCTCGGCTGCCACGGCTCGCTGACACCCGCCGAGCAGTACGTTCCCCTTCTGGAGGTAAGCACCCGATGAGCCCGCTGATCACCCCCGCCGAGCTGGAGGGCATGACCGGGGTGAGCGTCCTCGACGTGCGCTGGAAGCTCGCCGTCCTGCCCACGGGACCGGCCGGGATCGACTCCTACCGCGAGGGGCACATCCCCGGCGCGGTCTTCTGCGACCTGGAGACCGACCTCGCGGCCCACGCCGGGCCGGGGGGCGAGGGCGGCCGCCACCCGCTGCCCTCCGCCGAGGCGTTCCAGGAGGCGATGCGCCGGCTCGGCGTGTCCGGCTCCCGGACCGTCGTCGTCTACGACGGGGCCGACTCCACCGCGGCCGCCGCCCGCGCCTGGTGGCTCCTTCGCTACTTCGGCCACCCCGACGTGCGGGTCCTCGACGGCGGCCTGCGCGCCTGGGTCTCGGAGAACCTGCCGGTCTCCGTCGAGGAGCACCGCCCCGAGCCCGGCGACTTCGAGGCGCGGCCGGGAGGGATGCCGGTGCTCGACGCCGCACGGGCCGGCGAGCTCGCCGCCGACGGGGTGCTGCTCGACGCCCGCGCGGCCGAGCGCTACCGGGGCGAGGTCGAGCCGATCGACCCGGTCGCCGGGCACATCCCGGGCGCGGTCAGCGCCCCCACCGGCGAGAACGTCGACCCCTCCGGCCGCTTCCACCTGCCCGACTTCCTGCGCGAACGCTTCAACACCCTGGGCGTCGTCCCCGGCGTGGAGGTCGGCGCCTACTGCGGATCCGGCGTGACGGCCGCGCACGAGGTGCTGGCCCTGGAGGTGGCCGGCATCCCGGCCGCGCTCTACGTCGGGTCGTGGTCCGACTGGGTGACCGACTCCTCCCGGCCGGTCGCCACCGGCTGACCGCCCCGGACGATCAGCTCCTCCCGGCCGGTCGTCACCGGCCGACCGCCCCGGGTGACCGGCTCCCGCGGGCCGGTCGCCACCGGCCGGTCCCCGCACCCGAAGCAGACGAAGCCCGCCACGCCGGTCTTTCCGCTCGCGATGGCCAGCGCCCGCGCGGGCGGGTCACCGGCGGCCAGCGCCCCGTGGAAGGCGGTCATCAGCGTCAGCGTCTCCTCGTCGCGCACCGGCACCAGGCTGGCCACCACGCATCGCGTCCCCAGCGACAGGAACGTGCCCGCCAGCCCCAGGGGCGCCCCGTCCGCGGGGGCGTGCGCCATCCCCGCGTCGCACGCCGACAGCACCACCAGCGCGGGCGGGGTGCGCAGCCGCAGCAGGTCGTACGCCATCAGCGGGCCGTCGTCGAGATCGATGCTCGACAGCAGCGGGCTGCGCGGGGAGAACATCCCGTGCGCGGCCAGGTGGGCCACGTCGGCCCGCTCCAGCGCCGCCATCACCTCCGCCCGCCGCGCCGCCACCCGCCCGGTCCCCGGATGGCACTCGCCGACCATGCGGGCCTCGGCCTCCGCGTACCGCAGCCCCGGTCCCGCCACCACCACCGGCACCGCCGCCTCCCGCCCGTCCCGTACGGCCGGCACCCGCCACCCGGCCAGCCAGGCGGCGGCGCTGGCCGCCACGGTCACCGGCCGGTCGGCGTTCATCGGCAGCAGCGGCCAGGGCAGGGTGTGCAGCGTCCCCGTCGGCACGATCACCAGCGGCCGGCCGCCCAGCCGGTCACGCAGCGAGCCGAAGAGGAGCCGCTCCAGCTCCGCGGCCTCCGCGCCGGGCTCGGGGGCGCTCCCGTCGAGCAGGTGCGTCCTGCGCAGCCCGTACCGGAGGCGGACGGTGGCCTCGGCGACGGCGGCGAACGGTCCGAGGCGGCGCAGCGTCACGCGGTCCCGGGCGACCACGACGGCCGCCAGATCACCCTCGTGGCGGACGAACTCCACCAGGATCGACTCCCCGAGCGCCGCCCGCAGCGCGGCCAGGCCGGGCGCGAGCGGCCGGCCGGCACCCCCGGTGACCGCCCGCCACCGCTCGGCCCAGGCCAGGACCGCGCGGCCCCGCCCGGTCCGCATCGCCAGGGCCAGCCCGAACCCGGCCAGCGGCTCACCGGCCCTGGCGGCGTGCGCGCGCACCACCGGATCCTCGAACGTCCTCGTCCCGGCGCCCACCTCCGCCAGCCCGGCCAGCACCGCGGCGAACGCCCCTCTCCGGTCTCCCGCCAGGGACCGTCGCAGCGCCGTCGCCTGAAGGGCGACCACCCCTCGGCCCGATCGGGCCAGGAGGGCCAGCTGGTCCTCGGCGGACGGCCGGTCGCCCAGCCCGAGCGAGACCTCGGCGGCGGTGAGCCTGAGCGCCGCCGAGGTGTCCCCGTGCCCGGCGGCGTCGAGGGCGTCGGCGCACGAGAGCATCGCCGCGGGCAGCTCCGCCGAGGGCGGGTCCAGCGCGAGCCGGGCCCGCAGGATGATCTCGTCGGCCACCGGAGCCAGCACCGTCCGCCCCTGCGCGGCCAGCTCGCGGGCGGCCAGTTCGGCGCTCTCCCGGGCGCGGCGCGGATCACCGGTGCGCAGCTCGACCCTGGCGAGCAGGAGGAGGGCCTCGGCCAGCGCCGTCCCGGCGCCCGCCGCCGCCAGCTCGGGAACCGCCATCTCCAGCAGCACCCGCGCCTCGCCGGGCAGATGGGCGCCGACCAGGGCCTCGGCCAGGTCGCAGCGCACCGTCGCCAGCCGTTCCGGGTAGCCGACCAGGATGCTTTCCGCGCGCCGGTAGGCGCTGAACGCGGCGGGCAGGTCACCGCGCCGCGCGGCGAGGAACGGCAGGTTCCCCTCGGCGAGCGCGAGAACGTGTTCCAGGCCCGCGTCCCTCGCCAGCTCCGCGCACCGGTTCAGATCGGCCTCCGCCGCTTCGAACTCCCCCAGGAACACCCGGGCGAGCCCGCGGTTCAGCATCGCCCCGGCGAGGAACCTGACGTCGCCGCCGAGGACGGGCACGGCCCGGTCGCAGTGGTCGACGGCCTCGCGGTAGCGGCCGAGCCGCGCCAGGGCCACGGCCCGGTGCACGCCGAGCTTGCCGACCTCGGCCGGGGTCAGGCCGGGCTCGGCGTCGGCGGCGACGGCCAGCGCCTGCTCGGGGTGCCCCAGCTCCGTGCGGACGTGGACCAGCGACAGCCGCGCCTGGGCCGCCCGGTGCGGCAGCCCCGCCGAGAGCGCGATCCGCACCGCCCGGCCCAGCCGCTCCTCGGCGAACGGCAGGTCGCCCAGCTCGCGCGCCGCCACCGCCAGCGCCCGGTGCGCCACCGCCTCGGCCTCGCAGTGCCCGCACCCCGCGACCCGGCCCGTGACCGCGCCGCCGTCGGGACCGCTCTCCGGATCAGGTTCCGGGGTGCCGCTGTTCGAAGCGCCACCCGGGCCGGGCCGATCGGCCACCTCCCGGCAGGACGCGGGAAGCGCGGCAAGCACGGTACGGGCGAGCGCGAGGGCGCGGGCCGGGTCGCTGCCCGAGAGCTCGACCGCGTGCTCGGCGGCGGCGAGCGCCTCGTCGGAGGTCACCTACGGGCGGATCCGGGTCCAGCTGGTGACCACAGGGCAGCCCTCGGGCCGGTGGCACACCACGCTGAACCAGCCCGGCGGCAGGCCGGTGACGGCGAACTGGCCCGTCGCGGACAGCGCGCGTGACTCGGTGAGATGCAGGGTGCGGACCTCGACCAGCGTGCCCGCCTCGGGGCAGGGGGAGATCTGGCCCGCCAGGTCGACCAGGCCGTCCACGGAGGTGATCTCCAGCTCCACCGTGAGCTCGCCGGCGGTGAACCTCAGCAGCCGGGGCTCCTCTGCGGACCGGACGCCTCGCGGCACGGGCGTGGCCACGGGGCGGGCCGTGGTGGCGTCGGGCAGCCGCAGGCCGAAGGCCGCGCGGGCGGCGGCCGTCACCCGCGCGGGCACCGGGTCGTTCCCCGAGGCCAGGCGCAGCGCGGCTATCAGGGACTCGTCGTCGATCGCCGTCGAATGTCGCGTCACGGTGTCGCCTCCCGGGCGGTGAGCAGGGTGCGGAGCCGGTTCAGGCAGCGGCCCCGGGTGGGGCCGTAACTGCCGCTGGGCATGCCCAGACGCCCGGCCAGCTGGTGGACGCCCGCGTCGGGGGCCGTGGCCATCAGCCGGAACAGCGAGCGGCACGGCTCTTGCATCTCGTCGACGGCCTGCCACAGGCGGCGGCCCTCGTCGGCGCTCAGCACGGCCAGCGCGGGATCGGCGTGGGCGTGCCCGGCGCCGGCCGGGGCGAGGTGCGCGTGCTCGGCGTCCGCCGGGTCGGCGACCAGCCGCTCGCCCCGGTGCCGCCGGCTCAGCAGGGACGCCTCGCGCTTGGCCGTGGTGAACAGCCAGGGACCGATCCTGTCCGGATCGCGGATGGTGTGCAGGCTCTCCAGCAGCCGCAGCCAGGTGCCCTGCACCGCGTCGGCGGCGTCGGCCGGGCTCAGGTCGTAGGCGCGCACGGCCGACCACAGCAACCCTTCGAAACGGGTGACCAGCTCGTCCCAGGCAGCCTGGTCGTCCACCAGGATGGCGTCGATCGTGTGCTGATCGCCCACCGGCACCTCCATGGCCGCGTAGAACACTTTGAGTGTTCACGTGAGTACTTTGGGTGAGACTTTAGCCGGGCATGGGCACGACGACTCCCAAATCGGGGATCCGCCTGGTCCCGGACGGGTCGAGGACGTGCTTCACGGCCTCCGGGGAGGGCCGTTCCGCGCACGCCGCGGCGATCGCCCCGCTCACCAGGGCGGTGGCGAAGGAGGTCCCGCTCCAGCGCGCGTAGCCCTGGAACGCGCCGTGCTCGAGGAAGGTGCTGGACAGCCACTCGCCGGGGGCGCACGCGTCCACCCACGGGCCGTACGCAGAGAACGGGGCCCTCGCCTCCCCCCGGGCGTCCAGCGCTCCGACGGCGATCACTCCGGGTGACGCGGCGGGCCAGAAGGGGCGGTCGGAGGCGGTGTTGCCCGCGCAGGCCACCGTGACCGTACCGGCCAGCCCTTCCAGGGCGGCCTCCACGAGCGGGGAGGGCCGGTCGTCGAAGGTGTGCCCGCCGAAGGACAGGTTGAGCACCCGCGGCGGTTCGGCCCGCAGCCGTCCCAGGACGCGCAGCAGCCCGGCCTCGTCCCCGATCCCGTGGCCGTCCAGCACCCGGATCGGCTGCAGCCGTGCCAGCGGGGCCGCTCGCAGGACCAGTCCGGCGACGAACGTGCCGTGCCCCGCCTGGAGGTCCAGCTCGCCGTCGCCGTCCGAGTCGGGTATCTCGGCGGACTCCCGTCCCCGTTCCAGGAACCACGGCCTCTCCTGCCACCAGGGGTGCTCCGCCAGGCCGGTGTCGGCCAGCGCCACCGTCACGGCGCTCGCCGAGGGCCCGGCCGCGGCGGGCTCGGGCGCCGGGAGGGCCGCGCGGGGGAAGGGGCGGGAGGCCGGGCCCCCGAAGTAGAGCGGCTGGCCCGTCAGGACGTGGTTGGGGGAGGCGCGGACGCCCCGTGCCCGCACCGACGCCACCAGGTCGCAGACGTCCACGCCCGGTGAGAGCCGCACCCGGTAGATTCCCCCGGTCTCGGTGACGGCGTCGGCCCAGCGGGCGGTGGCCGCGAGGCCGGAGGCGTCGGTGAGCATCTGGCCTTTCCTGATCAGGGCGGGCGAACCGGGGATGGGTTCGACCCGTTCGATACCGGTATTCATCTGGTCCTCCGGGGGGGCGATCACCAGTTCGTGGGGTTTCCCTCATTCCCGAGGATGCCCCGGCCAAGTGCCCGCGCCGCAACATCTCGGTATGACCCCCCTCTGGTGCGACGTCACAACCGACGGTAGTCTCTCCTTCAGTCACTTGTGATCATCCTGGTATGAGGCCGTTGGGGAAGGCGCACCTCGTACGAAACGGGAGGTCCGGTGTCTGCTCGTGGCGTGCTTTACGTCCACTCGGCTCAGCCTGCGCTGTGCCCTCATATTGAATGGGCGGTCGCAGGTGTCCTTGGCGTGCCCGTAGACCTGACCTGGACGCCACAGCCCGCCGCGCCCGGTCACGTGCGCGCGCAGGCCGAGTGGGAGGCCCGTGTCGGTACCGCGGCGGCCATCACCTCGTCACTGATGGGCTGGCAGCGGATCCGCTTCGAGATCACCGAGGACGCCTCACCGGGCGCCGACGGCACCCGGCACGCCTACACCCCCTCCCTCGGCGCCTTCACGGCCGTGGTCGGGGCCACCGGCGACATCCTGATCCCGGAGGACCGGCTGCGCTCCGCCATGCTGATGGCCCGCCAGGGCCGCGTGGTGCTCGAGGAGGAGCTCGACCGCCTGCTGGGCAAGCAGTGGGACGCCGAGCTGGAGTCGTTCCGCTACGCGGGCGAGGGCGCTCCGGTCCGCTGGCTGCACGCCGCCGTCTGACCGGGCATGTCCCTGCCGGTGCCTTCCGCCCTCTCGCGGGGGACGGCCGCCGCGGACACGGGTTTGGAACGTGCCCGGCGGCCGTTCCGCCGGGACGGAGGCGGCCCGCGGCGACACCCTCGCGGCCTCGCGGCCCGTTTCGATCCCTCGCGCGGACGGCTCCCGCGGGCCGCCCGGCCACGATCGTCCCGCTCCGGGGAACGGTGTCATCGCGCGAAGGCCTCTCCCGCCGCGGGGGAAGGGCGGCGGGAGAACGGGTGAGCCCCCGCCGGCGGGACCGGCGGGGGCTCGTCGGACGACCGCGAGAAGGGGATCAGAGAGGGATGTTGCCGTGGGCGCCCCTGGCGGGGGTCGCCTGGGCCAGGACCCTGGCGATGGCGCCCCGGGTCTCCTCGGGCTTGACGACCTCGTCGATCACGCCGAGCTCGACGGCCCGGTCGAGGCCGCCGGCGAGGATCTCGTGCTCCTCGGCGAGCCTGGTCTCCAGGGCGGCGCGCTCCTCCTCGGGAGCGGCCGCGAGCTCGCGGCGCTTGAGGACGCGGACCGCGGCGACCGCGCCCATGACCGCGATCTGGGTCGTCGGCCAGCCGAACACCTTGGTCGCGCCCAGCGAGCGGGAGTTCATCGCGATGTAGGCGCCGCCGTACGCCTTCCTGGTCACCAGGGTGATCCGCGGTACGGAGGCCTCGGCGAAGGCGTGCAGGAGCTTGGCGCCGCGGCGGACCACGCCGTCGTGCTCCTGGCCGACACCAGGCAGGTAGCCGGGGACGTCCACCAGGACGACCAACGGCACCCCGAAGGCATCGCACATCCGGACGAACCGCGCGGCCTTCTCCGCCGAGGCGGAGTCGAGGCAGCCGCCCAGCCGCAGCGGGTTGTTGGCCACCACGCCCACGGTCCGGCCCCCGAGGCGGCCCAGGGCGGTGACGATGTTGGGCGCCCACTTGGCGTGCAGCTCCACACCCGGTTCGTCGAGCAGGCCCGTGACGAGCGGCTTCACATCGTAGGCGCGGCGCACGTTGTCGGGCAGCAGGCCGGAGAAGTCGACCTCCTCGACCTCGGTGCGCGCCCGGCCCTGATGACCGAGGAGCACCGCCAGGCGGCGGGCCTGCACGTAGGCGTCCGTCTCGGTCCCGGTGACCACGTGGACGACGCCGCTTCGCCTGCTGTGCGGCTCGGGACCGCCCAGGGCGGCCATGTCGATCTGCTCGCCGGTGACGCTGCGGACCACGTCGGGGCCGGTGACGAAGATGCGCCCCTCGTCGGCCATGATCACGATGTCGGTCAGCGCCGGGCCGTACGCGGCACCGCCGGCGGCGGGGCCCACGACCACGGACAGCTGCGGGACCACGCCGGAGGCGCGGGTCATCGCGGCGAAGACGCGGCCGACCGCGTGCAGCGACTCCACACCCTCGGCGAGGCGGGCGCCGCCGGAGTGCCAGACGCCGATGACGGGAACCCGCTCGCGGACCGCGACGTCGTAGGCGTGCACGATGTGCTCGCAGCCCTCGCCGCCCATCGCACCGCCCTGGACGCGGGCGTCGCTGACGAACGCGACGACCGGCACACCCTCCACGCGGCCCGTCGCGGCGAGGATGCCGCTGCGGTCGACCGGCGAGATCAGGCGCACCGAGCCCTCGTCGAGCAGGGCGGAGAGACGCACCTGGGGGTCACGGGGATCGAGAGGGTCCTGTCCGGACTCCTCGCTCACCACCCTGTTGCCGAGCACGGTCATCAGCTACCTCCAGCGTGGAGACCCCGGAGCTCAGTCCTGGGCGGGGAACGCGGCGCGTCGCCGTACGGTGTTGGCGGACTTCCGGCCGTCCGGCGGCGAGAACCGGGCCGCCGGACCTACCGCCGGGCCGGCGAGACGTGCGGCCGGTGAAGGCCGCCGGACGGTTTCCCGTCCCTCGCCTCGACCGGGACGGCGACCGCCCGCGAAGCGGGGAGGCCCGGCCCGTGAGGGCTGGAGCTCCCCGGCTCGCGTCGCGGGAGGGAGGCCGGCACGGGCTTCCTGTCAGAGGCTGGTGAAGACCACGGCTCAGAGGCTGGTGAAGGCCACGGCGACGTCGTGTCCGCCGAACCCGAAGGAGTTGTTGATCGCGGCGATCTGGCCGTCGGGCAGGGCGCGCGGCTCGTCGCGCACGATGTCGACCTCCACGCCGTCGTCGAGGTCGTCCACGTTGATCGTCGCAGGCGCGCGACGCTCGTGCAGCGCGAGGACGGTGAAGACGGACTCGATGCCGCCGGCGCCGCCGAGCAGGTGACCGGTCATCGACTTGGTGCCGCTGACCAGGGGGTGGTCGCCGATGACCTCCTTGATCGCCATCGTCTCCACCACGTCACCCGCGGGGGTGGAGGTGGCGTGCGCGTTCACGTGCTTGATGTCCTGGCCCGTGAGGCCGGCGTTCTCCAGGACGCGGCGCATGGCCAGCATGATCCCGGCGCCGGTGGGCTCGGGCTGCGCGATGTGGTGGGCGTCGGCCGAGTAGCCGACGCCGGCGGCCACGGCGTAGATCGTGGCGCCGCGCGCGCGGGCGTGCTCCTCGGACTCCAGCACCAGGATGCCCGCGCCCTCGCCGAGGACGAAGCCGTCGCGGCCCTTGTCCCACGGCCTGGAGGCGCGCTGCGGCTCGTCGTTGCGGGTGGACATGGCGCGCATGGCGGCGAAGGAGCCGATGTTCAGCGGGTGGATGGCCGCCTCGGTGCCGCCGGCCACGACCACGTCGGCCCGGCCGGAGCGGATCATCTCGATGGCGTACCCGATCGACTCGGCGCCGGTGGCGCAGGCGCTCACCGTGGCGTGGACGCCGGCGCGCGCGCCGACCTCGATGCCGATCCAGCCCGCCGCGCCGTTCGGCATCAGCATGGGGACGGTGAACGGTGAGAGCCGCTGCCAGCCCTTCTCCTTGAAGGTGTCGTAGGCGGCGAGGATCGTGGTGATGCCCCCGATACCGCTGCCCACGACGACGCCGAGCCGCTCGGGGTCGACCTTGTCGATCGCGGCGTGTGCCCACGCCTCGCGGGCCGCGACCAGGGCGAACTGCTCGGTCCGGTCCAGCCGCCGTGACTCCGGCCGGGGCAGGACCTCGGTCGGGTCCACGGCGGAGAGGCCGGCGAACTTCACCGGGACGGAGTCGACCCAGTCGGCCGTGATGGTGCTTATCCCCGACTGACCGGCGAGGAGCGCCGACCAGGTCGAGGCGACGTCTCCACCGAGGGGCGTGGTCGCGCCGAGCCCGGTGACGACGACACGTACCTGGTCTGTACTCACTGCTGCGCTCCTTGTGAATCGCTGGTCAAATCGGTCGGGGGAGAAAGCCTGGACGTCTCAGTTCTGGATGAAGTTGATGACGTCCTTGACGGTCTTGAGGTGCTTGAGCTGGTCGTCCGGGATCTCGACGCCGAACTCGTCCTGAGCGGCGACGGCGATCTCGACCATGGACAGCGAGTCGATGTCGAGGTCGTCGACGAAGCTCTTCTCCGGGGTGACCTCGGTGGCCGGGATCCCGGTGATCTCATTGATGATCTTGCCGATACCGGCGAGGATCTCCTGCTCGGTCAGAGCCATGTCGCGTGTTCTCCTTGCGATCGGTTTTCTTCTTTGTTTCCCGTGCGGCGGGGCCGCGCGGAAGCTCTAGGGGATCTCGATGACCTGGCCCGCGTAGGTCAGGCCCGCGCCGAAGCCCAGCAGCAGGGCGAGCCCGCCCGACCGCACCTCGCCGCGCTCGATCATCCGGGACAGGGCCAGCGGGATCGAGGCGGCGGAGGTGTTGCCCGCCAGGACGATGTCCTTGGCGACGACGGCGTTGTCCGCGCCGAGCCTGCGGGCGATCGCCTCGATGATGCGGAGGTTGGCCTGGTGGGGCACGAAGGCCGCGAGATCGGCCGGGTCCACCCCGGCGCGGTCGCAGATCTCCTTGGCGATGGGGTGGAGTGCGGTGGTCGCCCAGCGGAACACGGTCTGGCCCTCCTGGTGCAGGAAGGAGTCGCGGTCCTTGATGATGATCGCGTCGAACTTGTCGCCGGCGCTGCCCCACACGACGGGGCCGATGCCCGGGGTGTCGGAGGGACCGACGACCGCGGCGCCCGCGCCGTCGGCGAAGATCACCGCGGTGGCCCGGTCGGTCCAGTCGATCCACTGGGAGAGCTTCTCGGTGCCGACGACGAGCACGTGGGTGGCCGAGCCCGCGCGGATCGCGTCGTTGGCGACCGCGAGCGCGTAGCAGAAGCCCGAGCAGGCGGTGTTGACGTCGAACGCGCCGGGGGCGTCGATGCCGAGCCGCGTGGCCACCCGGCCGGCGGCGTTGGGGATCTGCGTCTCCAGCGTGCAGGTGGCGACGATCACCAGGTCGATGTCGGAGGCCGCCAGGCCGCTCGCGGCGAGGGCCTTGCCGCCCGCCTGTACGGCCAGGTCGATCTCGGACTCGCTGTCCGGGGCGATCCGGCGTTCCTTGATGCCGACGCGGCTCTGGATCCAGGCGTCGTCGGTCTCCATGGTCGCCGACAGGTCGTCGTTGGTGACCACGTTGGAAGGCTGGTAGTGACCGAAGGCCAGGATTCTCGCGCCCGGCGCGCCCTGTGAGATCTTCATTCGTCGATCACCGTTCCTCATGCGACCCGAGGGCGGCTCGCGCGGCCTCCAGGTCGTCGGGGGTCTTCAGGGCGACGGTCGTCACCCCGCGCAGAGCACGCTTGGCCAGGCCGGTGAGCGTGCCGCCGGGGACAAGTTCGATCATCGTGGTGACACCGCGCTCGGCCATCGTGGCCATGCAGGCGTCCCAGCGCACCGGGTTGGCGACCTGGGTGACCAGGCGCTCCATGAACTCGGCGCCGCTCGTGACCGCCGCGCCGTCGCTGTTGGACAGCAGCGTGACGGAGGGGTCGGCCGGCGTGAGACCCGCGGTGGCCTCGCGCAGGTGGCTCGCCGCGGAGGCCATGTGCTCGGTGTGGAACGCGCCGGCGACCGACAGCGCGATCACCCGGGCCCGCGCGGGCGGCTCGGCCTTGAACGCGGCCAGCTGCTCCAGCGTGCCGCCGATCACGATCTGCCCGGCGCCGTTGATGTTGGCGGGGGTGAGCCCCTTGTCGGCGATGGCCGCGAGGACCTCCTCCTCGACGCCGCCGAGAACGGCGGACATGCCGGTCTCGGTGATCGTCGCGGCCTTGGCCATGGCCTGGCCGCGCTCGCGGACGAGGCCGACGGCCTGCTCGGGGGTGATCACTCCGGCCAGGGCGGCGGCGGTGAACTCGCCCACGCTGTGCCCGGCGACGATGTCGGGAGAGGCCCCGAGAACCTCGGCGACCGCCAGGCCGGCGGCCACGAGCAGTGGCTGCGCGACGGCGGTGTCACGGATCTCGTCCGCGTCGGCGGTGGTTCCGTAGGCGATCAGATCGAGGCCGGCCAGCTCCGACCAAGCGGTCAGCCGATCGGCCACGCCCGGGAGTTCGAGCCATGGACTGAGAAAGCCTGGAGTCTGGGCACCCTGGCCCGGAGCGACGATGACGAGCACAAAATCCAGCCTGCCCTGTAGGGGTTCACTACATGGATAGAGATCCAGACGAAGTTTGTCCCTACTTCTTTGTAGGGAAGCTACAGCGAGAGTTTCGCAAAGGTTGAGTAAAGAGCTCTAAGCCAACGGCGTTTCGGACAGACGCCCGAGAATCAGCCCCACCTGGAGGGTGAAGGCGGATCGCCCCTCGGTCGGCTGGTAGCCGGTCAACTCCGTGATCTTACGAAGACGGTAGCGCACCGTGTTCGGATGGACGAACAACAGCCGGGCCGTCGCCTCCAGGGAGGTGCCCTGCTCCAGATAGGTCGCGAGGGTGTCGAGGAGCGGCGTGCCGATCAGCGGCAGGTAGACGTTCTCGATCAGCTGCGCCCTGGCGTCGCCGTCGCCGTCGATGGCCCGCTCGGCCAGCAGGTCCTCGGCGTGGACCGGCCTGGGCGCGTCCGGCCACCCCGCGGCGGCCCGCAGCCCGGCCATCGCCGCCCGCGCCGAGCTGGCGGCCGAGTGCAGGTCGGCCACCTCCGGCCCGATCACGATCGGGCCGGGGCCGAAGCGCGGCACCACGTGCCTGGCCGCCGCGGCGACGCTGTCCGCCCCGCCCACGATCACGATCAGCCGGTCCCCCTGCACCCCGGCCAGCATGTCCAGGCCCGACCTGCGGCCCCGGTCGCGCAGCGCGTCGATCACCGCCTGCGGGTCGTCGTCCGGGGTCTGCCCGGCCAGCACCACGACGGGGGCGGAGGTCCAGCCGAGCGCGGCGGCCCACGAGTGCAGGCCGTCGTCGACCTCGCCCCTGACCAGGGCGTCCACGATCAGCGCCTCCAGCCGCGCGTCCCAGGCCCCGCGGGCCTCGGCCTCCCGGGCGTACACCTGCGCGGCGGCGAACGCGACGTCGCGGGTGTAGCGGAGCATCGCCTGCTGGAGCTGGTCCTCCCCGCCGGGCGCGGCCAGGTCCCCGGTCTGCGCCTCGACCACCTCGACCACGACCCGCACGATGTCGACGGTCTGCTGCAGCGAGATGGACCGCTTCAGCTCCCTGGGCGCGGTGCCGAAGAACTCGATGCTGGGCGTCGGGCGGCCCTCGCCGGCGTGCTGGAACCACTCCACGAACGCGGCGATCCCGGCCTGGGCCACCAGCCCGACCCAGGATCTGTCCTCGGCCGACAGGGCACGGAACCACATGAGCCGGTCGTCCATCCGGGACATGGCGGCCGTGCCCAGCGTGCCCATGGCCCGCTCCAACCGGCGGGTGGTGTCCTCCCGGATCCGGTCGGAGTCGAGATCACTCCCGTCTTCCCCGGTCACGACGTCGCTGTTGCTGAACCCTCGCTCGTTCCGCTCCCTCACGCCACTAAGAGTGCCAGGTCGCGCGAGATGCGCCAGCCGCGGCCACGGACAGCGCGCGCTCCCCGGTCTTGTACGTCCCGCACGAACCGGTCTCGTACGTCCGCCGGGGCGCGGACGTACGGAACGGGGTGGGCGCGGCCGGACGGCCGGTACGGGGGCTCAGATGACCGCGACGGCGGTGATCAGACCGATCGCCAGGTGGGTGACCGCGAGCAGCCGGGCGCCCGGCTGGAGCTCCGGCTCCGTGACCAGCTCGCGCACCGAGATGCCGGCCACCTTGTCGAACGCGAGCATCGCCACGGTCTGCACGGCGATGCCGACCAGGCCGAAGACCAGCGTCGCGAGCAGGCCCTCGTGCAGGGCGCCGCCCGAGGACCAGATGGAGGCCGCCACGATCAGCCCGACGGCCGCCAGCCCCGAGCCGGTGAGCAGGGTCGCGTTGGGGTTGCGCTCCTCCTTGATGAGCTTGCTGAGCTTGCCGGGGGTGACCAGGTCGATCACGTAGAAGCCGACGATCAGCAGGATCACGCCGAGCGCGGCGTACGAGGCGATCGCGAGCGCGCCGCGCCCGAGGGTCTCGGCGAGCGAGATCGTCACGTCGGACAGCGCGGGCGGCGTGGGCGGCGCGGGGGTGGGACTCATGTGTCGTTTCTCTTTCCGGGACTCAGAGCTCGATGCGGTGCGGGACGAATGACGACGTGTCGTCGGTGATGAACCCCGAGGTCTCGCGGATGCCGGCACCCGCCGCCTCGTCGTGGACGACCCAGGCGCCGAGCACGGGGCGCCAGCCCTCGAAGACGGGCAGCGCCTGGAACTCCTGGTAGACGTATCCCTCGGCGCCGTAGCCGCCGGGGGTCTCGACGTGCTCGCCGGGGGTGACGATCCGCATGCCGGCGCCCTCGCGGCCGAGCAGCGGCTTGACGATGTACGAGGACATGTCGCGGGGACCGTCGAGGTAGGCGGGCAGCAGGTTCGGATGCTGCGGGTACAGCTCCCAGAGCACCGCGAGCAGCGCCTTGTTGGACAGCAGCATCTTCCACAGCGGCTCGATCCAGGTCGTCGAGGCCTGCTGGCGCACCGCCCGCGTCCCGAACGGGTCGGCGACGGCCCACTCCCACGGGTACAGCTTGCAGAGCGAGCGGATCACCCTGCGCTCCATGTCGACGAAGCGGAGGTTGAGGTCGTCCCAGCCGATGTCCTCCATGGCCACCGCGACGGTCTTGAGCCCCGCCTGGTCGGCGGTCTCCTGCAGGTAGGCGAGGGTCATCACCTCCTCGCCCGACTCGTCCATGTTGGTCCAGGCGAAGTGCGTGGGCCCGGTGGGCAGGCCGGTCGAGATCTGCTGCCACCTGGCGATCAGCCGCTCGTGGATGGAATTCCACTGGTCGTCGTCCGGGTAGCGGTCGCGCAGCCAGAACCACTGCACCACCGAGCTCTCCAGGAGGCTGGTGGGGGTGTCGGCGTTGTACTCCAGCAACTTGGCGGGGCCGGTCCCGTCGTAGCGCAGGTCGAAACGGCCGAACAGGTGCGGGTCGTTCCGCTCCCAGGAGGCGGCGATCTCCGGGGCCAGCCACTCGGGGATCGCGAAGTCGGCGTAGCGGCCCTTGGCGACGACGTGCTCCACGGCGTGCAGGCACATCCGGTGCAGTTCCTCGACCTGGTTCTCCAGATCGAGGACCTCGTCCATGGAGAAGACGTACTGGACGGTCTCGTCCCAGTACGGGCGGTCGAGGCCTGCCGGATGGGCCGAACGGTGGTAGGCGAGGCCGTGGCCCTCGATGACGCTCTCCCAGTCGTCGCGGGGGAGCGAGGTCTCGCGTCTCATCTCCTGCTCACCTGCTGCTCATCGGGCCGGATCAGCTTCCGCCGCCCGATCCGCCGCGCCCGCCGAAGCCGCCCCGCTGGATCACCGTGCCCTTACGGGTGGTGATGTGGACGTCCGAGGGACGCACGGTGGTGCCCTTCCGGATGTGGGCTCCTGACCTGATGCCACCGTAGTACCAGCCGTAGGCGCCCCGTGACCCGTAGTAGTGCCTGTCGTCGTCGCAGTGGTCCTCGTCCACGACCGCGTAGGTGCCGTCCGGCTGGCGGCTGTTGAGGTCGACGCACTCGGCGCCCACCTCCTCGTAGTCCTCCTGCGCGGAGCAGTAGCCGATCAGGAGCAGGGAGACGACACCGATCCCGGTGATGGTGACCGCCTTGGAGGCCTTGAAACCCGAGGACTTGGGAGGCGTTTTCCCCGAAGGGTTCCGCGGTGCGGCCATTGGGTGTTGTGGTCGTGCGGCCATCGAGCTCCAATGAGATACGTCGCCACAGGTTATCGAGGTGGTTTTGTCTGTTCAACCGTCATCCGGATCTTTCGCGGGAAATCGCCGGGGCCCGGGCTCACAGCCGTACGGTGACCACCAGCCCTCCGCCGGGACGGGGACGGGCCTCGGCGGAGCCGCGGTGGGCCTGGGCGATCGCGCGGACGATGGACAGGCCGAGACCGGCGCCCCCGGCCGAGCCGGTGCGGTCGTGGTCGAGGCGGCGAAACGGCTCGAAGAGGTCCTCGACCCGGCCCGAGGGGACGACGCGGCCGGTGTTCTCCACGGTGACGACGCTTCCCCAGCGGTCGCCGCGGGTGCGCAGGACGACCAGGGCGCGCTCGTCGTTGTACTTCACGGCGTTGTCCAGCAGGTTGCCGATCATCCGCTCCAGGAGCACCGGGTCGCCCTCCGCCGGGGCCGGGCACAGGTCGGCGGTCGTCTCGGGAACCGAGGCCATCGCGCTCGCCGCGAGCTCGGCGAGGTCCACGGGCAGGCGTTCCACCGGCTCGCGCTCGCTCTGCGCCAGCAGGAGCAGACCCTCGATCAGCCGCTCCTGGCGGGCGTTGGCGTTCAGCAGTTCGGTACCGACCGTCCTGACCTGCCGGGGCAGCTCGGGGTCGGTCATGGAGACCTGGAGCAGCGCCCGGTTGATCGCCAGGGGGGTGCGCAGCTCGTGGGAGGCGTTGGCGACGAACCTGCGCTGGCTGTCGAAGGCGCGGCTGAGGCGTTCCAGCATGGAGTCGAAGGTGTCGGCCAGGTCCCGGATCTCGTCGCGGGGGCCTCCCAGGGCGATCCGCTCGTGCAGGGTGCTCTCCGACAGGCGGCGGGCCGCCTCGGTCATCGTCTGCAGCGGGGCCATCGCCCGGCGGGCCACGACCCAGCCGATCCCCAGCCCGGCCACCCCGACGATGGCGACCGCCAGCAGGGACCACTGGAGCATCGATCCCATCACGTCCTCGCGGTACTGGGCCCGCGCGTCGCTGACGGCCCGCAGGAAGAGCGTGTCCTTGGGCACCGACATCATCACGGACGGCTGCGCCGACGGTTTCAGGGCCGCCAGCGCCTCCGGGACCCCCTGGATGGTCATCTTCGCGGGCCGGGAGAGCACGTCCCGCACGAACAGGTAGTTGACCCCGACGAGCACGACCCCCACCCCGAAGAACAGGCTGCCGTAGACCAGGGTCAGGCGCAGCCGCACCGAGACGCGCCGCGAGGTCAAAGCCGGTATCCCGACCCGGTCACCGTCTCCACCACCGGCGGGGCGCCGAGCTTCTTGCGCAGGGTCATCACGGTGACCCTGACCGAGTTGGTGAAGTAGCTGATGTTCTCGTCCCATGCCTTCTCCAGGAGGTCCTCGGCGCTGACCAGGCCGCCGTCGGCGCGCATCAGGATTTCCAGTACCGCGAACTCCTTGGGGCTCAGCGCCACGTACCGGCCGTCGCGGAAGACCTCGCGGCGGCCGGGGTCCAGGGTGATGCCCGCCCTGCTCAGCACCGGCGGCACCGACTGGGGAGACCGGCGGGCCAGCGCGCGCAGCCGGGCGACCAGTTCGGGGAAGTCGAAGGGTTTGGTGAGGTAGTCGTCGGCGCCGATCGACAGGCCCTCGACCTTCGAGCGCAGGTCACCGGCGGCGGTCAGCATGATGATCCTGGCGGGGATCCGGTCGGCCACGAGGCGGCGGCAGACCTCGTCCCCGTGCAGCACCGGCAGGTCCCGGTCCAGCACGATCACGTCGTAGTCGTTGACCGCCGCCCGCTCCAGCGCCGCGTCGCCGTCGTAGACGACGTCCACGGCCATGGTCTCCCGGCGCAGGCCGGTCGCCACGATGTCGGCGAGCACCCGCTCGTCCTCCGCAATGAGCACTCGCATGGGTGTCATCCTGCTTTTCCGTGGCTAAACACCGGATAAAGGGTCCCCGGCCCGCGCCGTTCAGGCGGTGCTGAGGGCGAGGGTCGGCGACATGCGCGCCGCGCGCATCGCGGGGTAGATCCCCGCGACGGTCCCGACCAGCAAGGTCGCCCCGGCACCGCCCGCCAGGGCCCAGAGGGGAACCACGGCGGGCAGGCCGCCCACGGCCGCGTACCCGACCGTCACCAGCGTCCCCAGCACCGCTCCCGCGGCGCCGCCCGCGCCGGACAGCAGCAGCGACTCAGCCAGGAACTGGGCGCGCACCTGGCCCCTGGTGGCGCCGAGCGAACGCCGCAGGCCGATCTCCCCCCGGCGCTCCAGTACCGAGATGACCATGGTGTTGGCCACCCCCACCCCCCCGACCAGCAGCGCCACCCCGCCGAGGCCGAGCAGCAGGCCGGTGAGAGCCCCGTCGGCCGCCGCCTTGGCCACCAGCGCGTCGGACGGCCGGCTGACCTCCACCTCCTCGGGGTTCTCCGGGTTGACGGTCCTGGGCAGCACCTCCCGTACGTCGCCGACGGCCTCGTCGGCCGAGCGGGTGTAGAGCGTGGTCGGGTGGCCGTCGAAGCCCAGGTGGGTACGGGCGGCCTCGAAACCGGTCAGTACGGACCGGTCGATCTCCGGGGCGAGCGGCGAGGGGGCCAGCACGCCGACGACCGTCCACCACTGCCTGCCGATCCAGACCTGGTCGCCCACGTCCCGCAGGCCCAGCCGCGAGGCCGCCACCGCTCCGAGCACCACCGCCCGCTGCTCCGCCGTCGCCCGGTTGAGCCAGGCGCCTCGCTCGACCCGGGTCTGGAGCGTGGCCGGCAGGTCCAGCGAGGCCGCCCGGACGGCGATCCCGCCGGTGTGCTCCCGGGGGATCGCGGCGGTCCGCCGTACGCTCTCGCCGGTGTCGCCCGTGGCGCTCGCGCTCGTCACAGGGCCGATCCCGGCGGCCATGGCGACCGACCTCTCGGGCAGCGTGGCCGTGTCGCCGAAGAGGGTCCGGCCGGGGGTGACGGTGAGCAGGTTCGTACCGAGCCGGTCGAGCTCGTCGAGGAGCCTGGCCTTGCTGGAGGAGGAGATCCCGACGACCGAGACCATGGTGGCGACGCCGAGCGCGATGCCGAGCGCCGACAGCACTACCCGTCCCGGCCGGGTCCGCAGCCCGGACGCCCCCACCCGCAGCAGGTCCGCCCAGCCGAGCCGCCCCGGTACCAGGTCACGCCCGGTCCCGGCGCTCATGCCGTACCCCCCGTGCTCCCGGTGCTCCCCGCGAGGGTCACACCGGGAGACCGCTCGTCGGCGACGATCGAACCGTCGCGCAGCCTGACGCGGCGCGGGGCGGCGGCGGCCACCTCCTCGTCGTGGGTGATGATCGCCACGGTGGTGCCGGAGGCGTTGAGCTCGCGCAGGATCGCCAGCACGTCCTGGCCGGAGGAGGTGTCGAGGTTTCCCGTCGGCTCGTCGGCCAGCAGCAGCGACGGTCCTCCGGCCACCGCCCTGGCCACCGCGACCCGCTGGCACTCGCCACCGGACAGCTCGTGCGGCCGGTGGGCCAGCCGGTGCCCGAGACCGACGCGCCCGAGCGCTTCGGCGGCCCGTTCCCGCCGTTCCCGGCGCGGGGTGCCGCCGTACAGCATCCCGTCGGCGACGTTGTCGAGCGCGCTGACCCCGGCGGCCAGGTGGAACCGCTGGAAGACGAAGCCGATGTGCCGGGCGCGCAGCGCGGACAGCTCCCTGTCGGGAAGCGTTCCGGCGTCGTGCCCGGCGATGCGGACGGTCCCGGCCGAGGGGCGGTCGAGAGTGCCGATCAGGTGGAGCATGGTGGACTTCCCCGATCCCGAGGGGCCGACGATGGCGACGAGCTCGCCCGCGTCCACGCGCAGGTCCACACCCCGCAGGGCGCGCACCCCGCCCGGGTAGCTCTTCTCCGCCCCCGACAGCTCGATCACCGGCCGTCGCCCGGCCCGCGCGGCGGGGTCCTGGGAGATGGGGTCCTGTGCGGCCGGTTCCTGTGCGGCCCGGTCCTTTACGGCGGGGTTCCGGGAGGCCGGGTCCTGCGCGGCGGGGAGAGACGGTCGTTCGAGGTTCCGGCTCATGACCGCGGGACCTCGGCCTTCATGCCCTCGGCGAGACCGCTCCCCGAGACCTCGACGCGGCCCGCCGCGAACAGGCCGGTCTCGACCGGGACGATCCGGCCACCCGCCAGGCGCAGGCCGTACCCGCCCTCGCGCAGGGCGAGCAGGGCCTCGACCGGTACCGACAGCACGTCCGCGCGCCGCTCGCTGCGGAGGTTCACCGTCACGGGGGCCTGGTCGAGGCGGCCGAGGTCGCCGGGGTCGTCCAGGGTGACGTCGAGGTCGACGGTGGACTCGCCGGTCGGCTGCCCGTTCTGTTGCACGGGCTCGGCGACCGTGCCGACCGAGGTGATCCTGCCCCTGCCCTCGCCGCCGCCCGGCAGGTCCACCGTCACCCGGGCGCCGATCCTGGCGAGCCGCTGGTCGTCGGAGTCGAGGTCGACGTGGACGACCCTGCGGGTGCTCGTCGTGGTCACCACGGACCGGCCGGCCGCGGTCCCGGCCTCCGCGACCACCTCGGCGATCCTGACCGGGCCCGAGGCGACCGCGACCTGCGCCGCGCCGACCGTGCCGGTCTCGGCCAGGCCCGCCTCCTCCTGCCACTCCCGTACGGCCTGCTCGGTCCGCCAGGAGAAGTCGCCGTCGACGGTCCCGGGGTCGTGGCCGAGGGCTTTGAGGTTGCGTTCCAACTGCTCGACGTCCTTGCCGCCGGTCCCGGAGGACAAGGTGCGGTATATCGGTATGTCGCCGTACATGAGGATCACCGGTCTGCCGTCCACCCGGTAGAGCCAGCCGCCCCGGCGCACGACGGCGCCCGCCTTCCTGACCCGGGTCACCGTTCCGGGGGCGTGGTTGGGCAGCTCTCTGCGGCCCGCGTAGCCGAGCATGCCGTCCACCGCCTTGGTGTCCACCAGATCCGAGCGGGTGATCTCGGCCACCGGCGCCGGGGCCGCCGAGGCGGCGGCCGGGGCTCCGTCCTGGCCGGTCAGCGCGACCGCGGTCACGCCTCCCGCGCCGAGGAGGACCGCCGCGGCCGTCCCGGCGAGGACCCCGCCCCGCCTCACGGCCGCCTCCCGAGACCGCCGCCGGGCAGGTGCTCCTGGCAGGCGTCGATCGCCTTCCTCGTCCGCGGCGACTGCGGGTCCATCCCCTCGCCCCCCATGCGGACCGGCCCCCCCGAGAAGTCGGGGTCCTTCATGTCGACCCCGTTCTCCCGCATGCACCGGGCGAACCTCAGGAGGGCGTCCTGGGTCTTCGGGTCGTTCAGCATTTTCTTTCCGGAACCGATCGGATTGTATTTCCGGCAGGCATCCGACGCCTTTTTCAGGGTCGCTTCGTCGGTTTTTCCGCGCAGCATCACGTTGCCGCCGCCCGGTTCCGGATCGGGCATGTCGACCCCGTTCTCCCGCATGCACTGGGCGAATTTCAGCCCGTCGGCCTGCGACGACGCGGAAGACGACGCGGAGGGGGCGGCCGAGGCGGCCGTTTCCCCGGCGGAGGCGACCTTCGCGCCCTCCGCCTGCCCGCACCCGGCCAGCGTCGCCAAAGAGATGAGCGCCGCCGCTGTCACGTATTTGTTCATCGCCATTCCCTTCGTATGGGAACAGGTATAGCGAAGACCCTGTTAAACATTCCTTAAGCGAATTCGCTTAACTCGCCTTTACGTCCGCCGTCCGGTGGAGGAGGGTGATCGCCGCCGTCCGGGTGTGTAATGTTCTGGCAAAGCGCAGGGGGCGAGGGGTTCGCGGTGCCGGAGATCAGACCGTTGCGGCCGGGGGACCCGCCGCGACTGGGGAAGTACGAGCTCAGGGGCAGGCTGGGGGAGGGCGGGCAGGGGGTCGTCTACCTCGGGGAGTCCGAGGACGGCGAGCGCGCCGCCGTCAAGCTGCTGCACGTGCGCTTCACCGAGGAGACCCACGCGCGCTCCCGCTTCGCCCGCGAGCTGGCGGCGGCCCGCAGGGTGGCCGCCTTCTGCACCGCCCGGGTGCTCGCCGCCGACCTCGACGGCGAGGCGCCCTACATCGCGAGCGAGCTGATCGAGGGCCCCTCGCTGCGCGAGATCGTCGAACGCGACGGGCCACTGGCCGGGGAGGCGCTCGAACGCCTCGCCGTCGGCACGGCCACCGCCCTGACCGCGATCCACCACGCGGGCATCGCGCACCGCGACTTCAAGCCCGACAACGTCATGCTCGCCACGGACGGCCCCCGCGTCGTCGACTTCGGCATCGCGAAGATCATCGACGAGAGCGGGACGATCACCACCCGCGCGGTCGGCACCCCCGCCTACATGGCGCCCGAGCAGATCGCCGGAGAGCGGGTGGGGTTCCCCGCCGACGTGTTCGCCTGGGGCTCGACCATCCTCTTCACCGCCACCGGCAGGGCTCCCTTCGGGAGCGACACGATCGTGGCGACACTCAACCGGGTCATCAACCACGAGGCCGACCTGAGCGGCCTGCCCGACGGGCTGCGCGAGGTCGTCGCCGCCTGCCTGCACAAGGACCAGAGGCTCCGGCCCACCTCGGACGTGCTGCTGAAACGCCTGCTCGGCCACCCGGTGGACGAGGAGGAGACCCCTCAGGCCTCGCAGGAGGAGCTGGCCGAGGGAGCGAAGGCCGCCACCGGGGACCTGACCCGGCAGGAGGAGCCGGCCGGGTCGGGTCCCCGGTGGCGGCGCCGGTCCGCGGCCGTCGCCGCGATCGCCGGCGGGGTCGTGGTCCTCGGCGTGGCGGGTGTCCTGCTGGCCGTCGAGCTCGGCATCGCGCAGGGCGACCGGATCGAGCCCACCCGCCCACCGGCCGCCCAGCCGTCGGCGTCCCCCTCGCCGACGCCGGCTCCGGAGGTCTCCACCGGCTCGCCGCTCCTCGACCGGATCAGGGACACCGGCAGGCTCCGGGTGGGGTTCAGGAAGGGCCTGCCGGGGATCTCGCTGGGCGAGGACCCGCCCCGGGGGTTCGAGGCCGACGTGGCCGCCCACCTCGCCACGGCCCTGGGGGTGCCCGGCGGCGGGCTCGAATTCCTGCCCGTGGGGTTCGGCGACCGCGAGAGGGACGTGGAGAGGGGCAGGGTCGACCTCGTGATCGCCAACTTCTCGATCGACGGCGCCGACCGCGGCCGCGTCGCCTTCGCCGGGCCGTACTACATCGCCCACCGCGACGTGCTCGCCCGCGCCAGCGAGAGGATCGACACGCTGAAGGACCTGCGCGGCAAGAGGATCTGCCTGTCACCGGGCCAGACCACGGGCACGATGATCCGCGAGAGGGGCGTCGACTTCGTCGACGTACGGGGGCTCGACCCCGCGCAGTGCGCGTCTCAGGTGGCCGACGGCAGCGCCGACGCCATGGTCGGCGACGACCTGCTGATCGCCGGCTTCGGCGCCCGGCTGCGCGACGTCAAGGTCGAGATCGCCGGTCTCAGGCTCACCACCGAGAGGTACGGCGTCGCGCTCAGGTCCGGAGACCCCGTGGCGTGCCGGAAGATCAACGAGGTGATCACCTCGATGTACGCGGACGGGACCGTGGAGCGCCTGCTCGAAGAGCACCTGGGCAGGGTCGGCTTCCGCTTCGAGACCGCGCGGCCGCGCCTGGAGACCTGCTGAGGTACGCCCGCTTCGAGACCGCGTGACCCCGCCTGGAGATCTGCTGAGTCCGCCCGTCTCGAGACCGGGCCGTTCCGCATGGAGACCCGCCGAGGCCCGGCGGGGATCCGCCGGGCGCCTCCCGGGAAGTCGCGTCACGAGCCGGTGCAGACGACCCCCCTGTTCGGGACCTTCCCGTCGATCAGGTAGGCGTCGATCGCCTTCTTGACGCACGTGTCACCGGACAGATAGGCGCCGTGTCCCTCGCCCTTGTAGGTCACCAGCACGCCCGTCCTGAGCTCCGCCGTCAGCTTCGGCGCCCACTCGTACGGCGTGGCGGGGTCGCCGGTGCCGCCCACCACCAGGATCGGCGCCGAGCCCGTGGCGTTGATCCGCCTGGCCTCGTCGCTGCCGGGGACCGGCCACATCGAGCAGATCAGGCCCATTCCCGCGCCGCCGAACAGCGGGGAGACCTTCAGCGTCTCGTCCTCCAGCGCGTTCAGCTGCTCGGGGGTGGGCCGCTCCGCGGTGTCCGCGCAGCTGATCGAGGGGAAGCTGCTCATGAGCGTCGTGTAGCTCCCGTCGGGCTGGCGGCCGCTGTAGCTGTCGGACAGCGCCAGCAGGATCCGCCCGTCGCCCTTCGCCGCCTGGTTCAGCGCCTGGTCCAGCAGCGGCCAGGTCATCTTCGAGTACAACGCGGCGGCGATGCCGGTGCCCGCCAGTCCCTGCGTCAGGAGACGCTTGCCGACCTTGAGCGGCTTGTCGTTCAGCTCGTCCATGAGCTTCATGACGTTCTTGTCGGCGATGGTCGCGTCACTGCCGATCTCGCACTCGCGGGGCTGCTTCACGCAGTCCTTCAGGAAGGCCTCGTAGGCGTGCTGGAACCCCTTCGTCTGGACCATCGTGCGCGTCTCCAGGGTGACGCTCGGGTCCAGCGGGGCGTCCAGCACGAACCGGCCCACGTTCTTCGGGAACCTGGTCGCGTAGACCGCGCCGAGCTGCGTCCCGTACGAGATGCCGAAGTAGTCCAGCTGCTGCTCGCCCAGGGCCGCGCGGAGGCGGTCCATGTCCGCGGCGGCGTTCACGGTGCCGATGTAGGGCAGCAGCCTGCCCGAGGTCTGCCGGCAGGCCGTCACGAACTCCTTGGTGGTCTCCCGGCTCTTGGCGCGCTCGGCCTCGTTGGCGGGCAGGGTGTCCATCGCGGTGAAGCGCTCTATCACCGCGCTGTCCCCGCACCTGACACCGGCGCTGCGGCCGACCCCGCGCGGGTCGAAGCTGACCAGGTCGTAGCGGCTGTTCAGGGTGGTGAAGGCCTTGGCGGCCTGGCTCATGGTGTCGACGCCCGAGGCGCCGGGGCCGCCGAAGTTGAAGACCAGCGAGCCGATCCGCCTGCCGGGGTCCGTGGCCTTGACGCGGATGACGGCGATCTCGATGGACTCGCCGCCCGGTCTGGCGTAGTCGAGCGGGACCTTGAGCTTCCCGCACTGCTGGGCGATGTCCTGCTTCGAGGGGGTCGCACCGCCGGGCCGCTTGATGTCGGTGCACCGGCCCCAGGCGATCGTCTCCGCGGGGGTGGCCGTCGTCGGAGTGGCGACCGGTCCGGAGGTGTCCGAGACGGTCCCGCCCTCGACGGTCCCGCCTCCGCCGGCCCCGTCCCCGCCGGAACCGCCACCGCAGGCGGAGAGCACGGTCGACAGGGCCGTGACCGTCGCGGCCACTCTAAGGATTCTTGCCATGGAACAGCTCTCCCCTGGAATCGTTCGCCGGGGGGAGCGATTAACACTAACCGGGCGGGCCCTCCATGGAAAAGGAGAACCCGCCCGGGGACGATCAAACTCCCATGGACTGGGTGTCGTTGCTCTCGGCGCCCGCGGCCTCGGTCACGCCGTTCTTCAGGTGGTACATGGAGATGGCGTCGCCCAGCACCTCCTGGTCGAGCTCGCCCCGGTTGACCAGCTGGGTGAGCACCGCCAGGGTGATCGAGGCCGCGTCCACGTGGAAGTGGCGGCGCAGCGCCGACCGGGTGTCCGACAGGCCGAAGCCGTCGGTGCCGAGCGAGCTCCAGTCACCGGGAACCCACTGGGCGATCTGGTCCTGGACCGCCCGCATGTAGTCGCTCACGCCCACGAACGGCCCCTGGGCCCCCGACAGCGCCTGCGTGACGTACGGCACGCGCTTCTCGGCGTCGGGGTTGAGCATGTTGTGCTCCTCGGCGGCGAGCGCGTCGCGGCGCAGCTCCGCCCAGGAGGTGGCCGACCACACCTCGGCCGCCACGCCCCAGTCCTCGGCCAGCATCCGCTGGGCCTCCATGGCCCACGGCCCGGCCACGCCGGACGCGAGGATGTTGGCCTTCGGCCCGGACACGGACGGAGCAGGGGCGAACCTGTACAGGCCCTTGAGCAGGCCCGCCACGTCCAGGTCCGCGGGCTCGGCGGGCTGGAGGTAGGGCTCGTTGTAGACGGTCAGGTAGTAGAAGACGTTCTCCGGCTCCTCGCCGTACATCCTCCGCAGGCCGTCCTTGACGATGTGGGCCACCTCGAACCCCCACGACGGGTCGTAGGAGATCGCCGCCGGGTTCGTCGAGGCGATCAGCGGGGTGTGGCCGTCCTCGTGCTGCAGGCCCTCGCCGTTCAGCGTGGTGCGGCCGGCGGTGGCGCCGAGCAGGAAGCCCCGGCCCATCTGGTCGGCGAGCTGCCACATCTGGTCGGCGGTGCGCTGCCAGCCGAACATCGAGTAGAAGATGTAGATCGGGATCATGTGCTCGCCGTGCGTGGCGTACGACGAGCCGACCGCGATCGTGGAGGCCATCGAGCCCGACTCGCTGATGCCCTCGTGCAGGATCTGACCCTCGGTCGACTCCTTGTACGACAGCAGCAGCTCGCGGTCGACCGCCTCGTACGTCTGACCGTGCGGCGAGTAGATCTTCGCCGTCGGGAAGATCGCGTCGAGACCGAAGGTGCGCGCCTCGTCCGGGATGATCGGCACGAACCGGTGGCCGATCTCCTTGTCGCGCATGAGGTCCTTGAGCAGGCGGACGAACGCCATGGTGGTGGCGACGTTCTGCTTGCCGGAGCCCTTCTTCAGCTGCGCGTAGGCGGCGTCGCCGGGAAGCGTGACCGGCTTGGCGCGCATCACGCGCTTGGGCAGGAAACCGCCCAGAGCCGCGCGCCGCTCCTTCATGTACTGGATCTCGGGGTCGTTCTCGCCCGGGTGGAAGTACGGGGGGAGGTCGCCCTCGAGGGCGGAGTCGGGGATCGGCAGGTAGAGCCGGTCGCGGAACTCCTTCAGGTCGGCCTTCGACATCTTCTTCATCTGGTGCGTCGCGTTGCGCGCCTCGAAGTCCTTGCCGAGGGTCCAGCCCTTGATGGTCTGGGCGAGGATGACCGTCGGCTGGCCGACGTGCTCGCGGGCCGCCTTGTAGGCCGCGTACACCTTGCGGTAGTCGTGGCCGCCGCGCGACAGCTTGCGGATGTCCTCGTCCGACAGGTGCTCGACCATCTTGCGCAGGCGCGGGTCGTCACCGAAGAAGTTCTCGCGGATGTATCCGCCGGTCTCGACGGAGTACGTCTGGAACTGGCCGTCGGGGACGGTGTTCATCTTGTTGACCAGCACGCCGTCGACGTCGGCCGCCAGCAGCGGGTCCCAGTCGCGGCCCCAGACGACCTTGATGACGTTCCAGCCGGCGCCCCTGAAGTAGGACTCCAGCTCCTGGATGATCTTGCCGTTGCCGCGCACCGGGCCGTCGAGGCGCTGCAGGTTGCAGTTGATGACGAAGGTGAGGTTGTCGAGCTCCTCACGGGCCGCCAGGCCGATCGCGCCGAGCGACTCGGGCTCGTCCATCTCGCCGTCGCCGAGGTAGCACCAGACGTGGCTGCGGCTGGTGTCCTTGATCTTCCGGTTCAGCAGGTAGCGGTTGAACCGGGCCTGGTAGATCGCCCCGATCGGGCCGAGACCCATGGAGACCGTGGGGAACTCCCAGAAGTCGGGCATCAGGCGCGGGTGGGGGTAGGAGGGCAGGCCCTTGAACCCGTGCGAGAGCTCCTGCCGGAAGGCGTCGAGCTGCCCCTCGTTGAGGCGGCCCTCCAGGAAGGCGCGGGCGTAGATGCCCGGCGCGGCGTGGCCCTGGAAGAAGACCTGGTCGCCGGACTCGCCGTGATCCTTGCCGCGGAAGAAGTGGTTGAAACCCACCTCGTAGAGGGACGCGGCGGAGGCGTAGGTGGCGATGTGCCCACCGACGTTGGTGCGGGCGTTGGCCCGGGTCACCATCACGGCCGCGTTCCAGCGCGTGTAGGCGCGGATCCGGCGTTCGACGTACTCGTCGCCGGGGAACCAGGGCTCGCGCTCCGGCGGGATGGTGTTGATGTAGTCGGTGCTGCGCAGGCCGGGCACCCCGACCTGGTGTTCGCGGGCGCGCTCCAAGAGCCGGAGCATCAGATAACGGGCCCGAGTGCGACCTTCCGTCTTTATGACGTTGTCGAGCGACTCGAGCCACTCCTGGGTCTCGCTGGGGTCGACATCAGGAAGCTGGCTGGGTAGGCCGTCGCTGATGATCGAGAAACGCTGGCGTCCGGAAGCCACTGGGTCTCGCCTTCCGAGGATGGACTTTTGTCTGGTGTAGGTCGTCTTCCATCCTGGTCGCTTACCCCGGAAAGTGCATCTCTACTTACCGGTAACCAGGAGATCCCTGCTGGCAGTGATACGAAAGTGGCCTAGACCACCGATGGTAGGACGAATCACCACCAAAGGTTACATCGAGGTTCCCCCTTTTTTACAGGTTCCCGTACCCCTGGGAATCCGGGACCCGCCGTCTCGTCTGTCCTGCCGCCCGTTCTGTAAGGTCCTCCGGGGTTCCAGAGAGCTCCGTGAGGTCCTCCGGGAAGCATTGCGAGGCCCTCCCGGGAGCCGGGTGAGGTCCTCTCGGAAACTCCGTGAGGCCCTCCGCGGAGCGGAGAGTGCCCTCCCGCCGCGCGATGTGCTCGGACATCGTGGTCGAGACCCTCACTTGTACGCAACGTACGATCCTCTCCTGAAGTGCCCTTCCGGGCGCCTTCCGCACCGGCTTTCGCCCTGTTTCCCGCTACTTTCCCGTTACCTCTTCCGGTCGAAGGCCGGCCGCGGCTCCCGGTGAGGATTCGGCCGCGGCGGGATCGGGCTCGCCGTCCCGTGGCTCTCCCCTTGGTTTTCTCATGGTTTTCCTCGTGGGGGGAGTGCGGAGGAGGCAAGGAGGGGGCGGGGATGAGGGCAGGGGTGGGCACCCGGACCGCGGTGCCGCGTGCCGAACTGGTAACGATTCGTCCACCGGCCGGGAGCGGTCCGCGGCCGGCATCCGGGAGGGGAAGGGCGCGGACCACTCCCCGGGTCGCCCTCGACCGCGGCGAGACCCCTGTCCGGCGAGTCCTCGCCGGCCGGAGCCGACCGGAGCCGACCGGGACCGGATGGGGCCGGTTGGGACCGGATGGGGCCGGTGCCGCGCGATGCGAGACCGGCGGATCGGTGGCGCCGGCCCGCCCGAAGAGGGAGATCCCGATCGAGGCCGCGCCGGGTATCCGCGCGCCGCGACCGCCCTGTTCCCGTAATCGATCCACCTGATCCGCCCCGGTGAACGCCGGGCCGGCGGAGACGGCCGCCACGACCGTCACGGCATCTGCGGCGGCCGGCGCGCGAGGCCGTCGTCGGACCCCGTGGCCCGGACCCGCCACATCCGGCCGGGACATCCCGAAACCGCACCCGGCTTCTCCTGTCGGCTTCTCCTGCCGGGGGAACGGTCCATGCGCGGGCATTCCGGGAACCGGACACGGCGATCTTGCCGCCGTGCCGGCAGGGCATCGGGCGGCGGCGGGGACCACCCGTCGCCCCCGGGACAGGGTGCGGTCGTCATCGCAGCTCACGATGGATCGTAGGATCGGTATGTGAGATCTCAGACGATCGAGGTGGTAACGGGTTCCCGGGAACGGGTGCACGACATCACCTCCGAGTGCGAGAGCTTCGTCCGGTCATGTGGGGGCGACGGCCTGTTGAACGTCTTCGTGCCCCACGCGACCGCGGGGGTCGCGCTGCTGGAGCTGGGCTCAGGCAGCGACGACGATCTGCTCGCGGCCCTGGAGGGTCTGCTTCCGGCCGACGACAGATGGAGGCATGCGCACGGATCACGAGGGCATGGACGGTCGCATGTCATGCCCGCCCTCATTCCGCCGTACGCCACCGTCCCGGTTCTCTCCGGGCGGCTCGCGCTGGGAACCTGGCAGTCCATCGCCGTGGTGGATCTCAACGTCGACAATCTGGAACGCCAGGTCCGTTTGTCATTTTTGTCGGACTAATTCATACGTAGCCCAGTCGTTGCCGTGGCGACCGTTGACGACTGAGGGTCACAGCGTGTGGACTGTGCCGAAGCACTCTGAGCACCGTGTGATTGCGGGGCCATTCAAGCAGGAGGGACAAACGTGAGCGCGACCGCGGGTCAGGCGCAGGGCGAACGCGGCCTGGCCGAACGACTCGGCCTCAAGCCGGGTCAGGTGGTGCAGGAGGTCGGATGGGATGAGGACACCGACGACGATCTGCGCGACTCCATCGAGGAGCTGACCGGTAACGAGCTGGTCGATGAAGACTTCGAGGACGTCGTCGACGTCGTGCTGCTCTGGTGGCGTGACGGTGACGGCGATCTGTTCGACGCCCTGAGCAGCGTGGTGACCAACCTCACCGACGGCGGCCAGATCTGGCTGCTCACTCCCAAAGCCGGCCGGGACGGGCACGTGGAGCCGAGCGACATCGGGGAAGACGCGACCACTGCGGGTCTTTCGCAGACCAGCAGCATCAGTGCCGCTCCCGACTGGTCGGGGACGCGTCTGGCGACGCCCAAGGCGCGCCGCTAAGGGTCCGCCCTGCCGTACGGCTCACGCGGGCCGTACGGCAGGATGATGACGCCTGCCGTCAGCCGAGGAAAGGAGCCCCGATCATGGCGATCGAGGTGGGTGGCCAGGCTCCCGACTTCGAGCTGAGGGACCAGCACGGCACCCCGGTCAAGCTTTCCGAACATCGGGGCAAAAAGATCGTGCTGATCTTCTACCCTCTCGCCTTCAGCGGCGTCTGCGGCAACGAACTTGACGCCGTCCGCGACGAGTTCGGCGCCGACATGCCGGAAGACATTAAAATTCTTACGATTTCAGTTGATTCAATCTTCGCTCACCGCGCGTGGGCGGATCAGCGGGGCTACGCCTTCTCACTGCTCTCCGACTTCTGGCCGCACGGACAGGTCGCGCGGGCATACGGTGTATTCGACGACGAGAAGGGCTGCGCGGGACGCGGGACCTTCATCATCGACGGCGAGGGTGTGGTCCGCTGGCGTGTCGTGAACCCGGTTTCGCGGGCCCGCGACGTCGCCGAGTACCGCAAGGCGCTCGCCGAACTTCCCTAAGCGGTGATCCGGCGGACGCCCGCTCGCGAGGTGCCTGCCGGTCCGACCTCTCGGAGGCGATCATGCCCTGCTTCTCCTGCGGGGCCAGGCAGACCGACCCGATCCGTGGTGCCAGTCCGTGGACGCGCGGGGTGCGCGACGAGACACAGGTGCTGATCTGCCCGGACTGCCGGCGCACCCACGAAGCCGACCTCGACACGTGCTCCTCGTGCGGCTCCGTCGCACTCATCTGCCGGTTGGGCGAGGTGGAGTGCCGCTCCTGCGGCTCGGTGCGTCCGGCGCGAGGCGACGGCAGCCTGGCCGCCTCCTACGCGCCCGGCCTGGCCGACGAGGTGGAGGCCGCCCTGGCCAGGGTCCTGCGCCGGGTCCCCTGAGGACCCACCCGGCCCCGGCCGTTCCCGGAGCCGTCCGGGCGCGCATCGGACGCGGGCGTGTCCCTGCCAGACGGGGGCGGATCCCCGGGCGGCGGGCGGCCCGCCGGTACCGCTCGCCTGCCCGCCCGTACGGGGGAGATCCCTCCGTTCCGACGTGCCGGGCGTGCGCTAGTGTCGGGCTCGGTCCCGCCCCTTCGACCCGCTGGACAGGTGCATGAGCTCCTTCGTTGTTGCCCTTGACGTCGGTGGAACGTCGATGAAGGGCGGCCTCGTCACCCGTTCCGGCGAGATCCTCCGCACCGACCGGCGCGCCACCCCGCGCGACAGGGGGCCGGCGGCCGTCATCGCGACGATCCGGTCCTTCATCGACGACCTCGCCGCCGCGGGGGGCGGCACTCCCGAGGGGGTCGGTCTCGCCGTGCCCGGCCTGGTCACCGCCGAGGCGGCTCTCTACTCCGCCAACATCGGCTGGCGCGACGTCCCGGCGACGGACCTCGTCCCGCTGGACGTCCCCGTCATGCTCGGGCACGACGTCCGCACCGGTGGTCTCGCCGAGAGCGTCCTCGGTGCGGGCCGAGAGCTCTCCGACTTCCTGTTCCTGCCCATCGGCACCGGTATCGCGGGTGCCGCGATCCTGCACGGCGAGCCGTACGGCGGGAGCGCGGGATGGGGTGGCGAGATCGGCCACATCCCGGTCTTCCCGGAGGGCGAACCGTGCGCCTGCGGCCAGATCGGCTGCCTCGAGACCTACGCCTCCGCCTCCGCCGTGGCCCGTCGCTACTCCACCCGCGCCGCCTCTTCCCCCGCCCTTCCCTCCTCCACCGGTACCTCACCCGTCGCCGTTCCGGTAACCGCTGAGCGGGTCGCCGCCCTGACCGCCTCCGGTGACCCGCTCGCCACGGAGATCTGGGGAGACGCGGTCGAGGCGCTCTCCCTGGCCCTGGCCACCTACACGCTTCTCCTCGACCCCTCCGCCATCGTTCTCGGCGGCGGCCTCGCCGAAGCGGGCACCCTCCTCTCCGCCCCCTTGGCCGAACGGCTCCGGCAACGCCTCGCCTTCCGTCAGGCCCCACCCCTGCGCCACGCCGCCCTCGGCGTGTCCGCCGGCATGCTCGGTGCCGCCCTCCTCGGCTGGCGCGCCGCCGGCTTCACCGACGCGGGAACCACGTGGTCTCTCGATGTACTGAAGTCCCCCCGGGTGGCGTAAAGTGTTATCCCGTCTGTCCAACGGGATTCCCCGGGCGCTTAGCTCAGCGGTAGAGCGCTCGCCTTACAAGCGAGATGTCACTGGTTCGAACCCAGTAGTGCCCACCAGCCAAAACGCCCCGTATCCGATCTTCGGAACGGGGCGTGAGTGACTAACTGGGTGACTAACTCCCGAAGATGTCGTCCATGGCCTCCGCCCCCTGCATGAGCACCGGCCGGATCTGCTTCCGATAGACGGTCTCGGTGACCACCGTGTTCCGGTGCCCGACGAGCCGGGAGATGTCCTCGATCGGGACGCCGGAGTCCGACAGCAGCGAGACGAAGCTGTGCCGCATCTCGCGGGGAGTCCAGTCGGTGCCACGGAGTCCCGCCTTCTCAATGATCTTCCGTACGTCGCGCCGCACGTTGCCCGCGCTCATGGCGGTGCCCTTCGAGGTGGAGAAGACGAGATCCGTCTCCGTCCCCGCCTTCTCCTGCTCTTCCCGGAGCGTCCGCAGCGCGTCCACGCACCGCCGGGGGAGCTTGAGGGAACGGCGCGACTTGACGGTCTTGGTGTCTCCCTTCTGCCGCACGGACCGCCACACGTAGATCGCGAACTGCTCGTTCTCCCACCCTGTCTCGGTGACGGGACTGTACGGTTTTCGGTGTAACTCCTGATCAAGGAGATACACCTGATGAGTACTGTGATTCAGGCATCCGCAGACACGGACCTGGAGGAAGCCGCGGTGACGCGGAAAGACGAGACCTCGGACCGAGAGCTGGTCGGCCGACTGGTCGACCAGGCCCGTGCCGAGGGGCTGGAACTGGTGGGCGAGAACGGACTGCTGGGCCGGCTGACCAAACTGGTGCTGGAATCGGCGCTGGAAGGTGAGATCACCGACCATCTCGGCTACGACAAGCATGATCGGGCCGGTCGCGGTGCAGGCAGCTCCCGCAACGGCGCCCGCTCCAAGACGGTGCTGACCGATGTCGGCCCAGTGGAGATCACTGTGCCGCGGGATCGGGACGCCAGCTTCGAGCCGAAGATCGTGCGCAAGCGCCAACGGCGGCTGTCGGGCGTTGATGAGATGGTCATCTCCCTGTCGGCCAAGGGGCTGACCACCGGGGAGATCTCCGCGCACCTGGCCGAGGTCTACGGCGCGGAGGTCTCCAAGCAGACCATTTCCACCATCACCGACAAGGTGCTGGAGAGGATGGCCGAGTGGCAGAACCGGCCGTTGGATCCGGTTTACCCGGTGATCTTCATCGATGCCATCCATGTCAAAATCCGCGATGGTCAGGTCGCCAACCGGCCCATCTACGTGGCGTTGGCGGTCACCGTCGACGGCGAGCGCGACATCCTGGGACTGTGGGCCGGCGATGGCGCAGAGGGCGCGAAGTTCTGGCTGCACGTGCTGACCGAGATCAAGAGCCGAGGCGTGGCCGATGCGCTGATGGTGGTCTGTGACGGGCTCAAGGGCTTGCCGCAGGCGATCGAGACCGTCTGGCCCTTGGCCGTCGTGCAGACCTGCGTGGTGCACCTGCTGCGCGCCTCCTTCCGCTACGCCGCCCGCCAGCACTGGGACGCCATCGCCAAAGCGATGCGGCCGATCTACACCGCGCCAACCGAGGCTGCCGCGCTGGAGCGGTTTTATGAGTTCGCCGAGCTCTGGGGCGGCAAATACCCGGCGATCGTGAAGTTGTGGGAGGACGCCTGGGCTGAGTTCGTGCCCTTCCTCAACTTCGATGCCGAGATCCGCCGGGTGATCTGCTCGACCAACGCGATCGAGTCGGTCAACGCCCGCATCCGTCGGGCGGTCAAGGCTCGTGGCCACTTTCCGAACGAGCAGGCCGCGCTCAAGTGCGTCTACATGGCGATCATGAGCCTGGATCCCACCGGCAAGGGCCGCAAACGCTGGGTCACCCGGTGGAAGACCGCGCTGAACGCCTTCGCGATCACCTTTGAAGGTCGCCTGTCCCCGGCTTCCCGATAGAACCAATCAAAACCGAGATACACCGTTAACTGGACAGACCCTAGCACCGGGTGCTGGCGACCGAACCGGCCAGCGATGCCACCGAGGTCCCTCTGGACTCTCAGATCAAAGTAACGTTCACCGAAGAAGTCAGCGAACCCGTGATCGCGGTGAAGACCGTGCAGGGCGCCGATGTCCAGGGCGCCGTCGCTACCGACAGCACCGGAAAGATCGCGACCTTCACCCCTGCACAGCTGCTCCACCCCGGCATGGGGTACACCGTTGATGTGTCGGAAGCGATCGACGCGTCGGAAAACGTCATGGAACCGTATACGTGGTCGTTCACCACCAGCGGGCCGGACACGACGGCACCGACGGTGACTGCGACGAACCCTGCCACGGGAGCGGCGGACGTTTCGGTCACTACGGCGGTTAGCGCGACCTTTGGGGAGCCGATCTCTGAGGCTCAGATCACTCTGGAGGATCCGGCGGGAGCAGCGATCCCGGGGACATCGGCGATGGACGGCACCGCCAGGATCCTGACCTTCATTCCCAGCCAGCCGCTGGCTCCGAACACCGCGTACTCCGTTGAAGTAAGCGGTGCCAAGGACGCCGCTGGTAACGTGATGGCGGCCCCGTATAGCTGGTCGTTCACGACGGCACCGCCGGACACGACGGCGCCGACGGTGACCGAGACCGTTCCGGGTCTGGACGCCTCTGGGGTGGCGGTCACGACCGCCGTGAAGGTCACGTTCAGCGAACCAGTGTCGGCGGCGCAGGCTGCGGTGAAGGACCCGGCGGATGCGCCGGTTGCGGGTAACGCCGTGATGGACGCCGAGAACAAGGTGCTGACCTTCACCCCCGCGCAGGCATGGACCCCGGCCACCAAGTACACGGTGGCCGTGAGCGCGGCCAAGGACGCCGCAGGCAACACTATGGCCCCGCACAGCTGGTCGTTCACCACCGTCGGCAATCCCACCGGCACCAATGGGACCGACTATTCCATCACCGACAATGCCACGGTGGAATCCCCCATCACAATGTCGGGCTACTCCGGTAACGCCTCGACCACCTCCACTGTGGAGGTGCATATCGCCCACACCTACATCGGTGACCTCCAAGTCGACCTGGTCGCACCCGACGGCAGCACCTACCCCCTGCACAGCCACACCGGCGGCGACACGGACAACATCGATCAGACCTACACCGTCAACCTGTCCAGTGAGCCGATCAACGGCACCTGGAAACTCCGCGTCAACGACAACGCCAGCGGCGACACCGGAAAAATCGACTCCTGGAAACTCACCCTGGGCGGTCCTGCACCGGCCGGGCTACAGGCCCAGACGGAACCGGAGCAAAGGGCAGCTGCGTCGACATTGTCCCGGGCACCGGCCGAAAACTCCCAGCCCTCCCAGGTCGGAGCGGCCGCGGATCGGACTGCGGCCGCGACTACCAGCGGCACCTTTGACTATGAGCACTCCAGCTTAGAGGACTGCAGGGTCAGCCCGCGCGGAACTGACTATGCCGAATATGACGCTCGCATCGAGGAGCTACCCTACAGCTCATGCTGGTCCGCCTACCTCTATCTCCAGGACTACGAATACGACCCTGAGACAGGCAAGATGAGGAAAGCGAACACGAGGAGCAACGTCTTTAAGATATTTGCTGATCATGTAAAGGAGGACGTTACGGAGCTATTCGATGACGACGACGCTTTTCGCTTCCGCGCCACATGGGTTATTCATAGCTACCTAGGCGACAAGACCGGCACCAGCGTAGTCAACGGCGCGGGAAGCGGACTGAAGCCAACCAACATAAAAATGTTCCTCCGTCTCGATGACTTCGCAGTTGTCGATGATAGTGACGGCGGAGAGGTTAAGTTCTCAGGGAATAGAATGGGCGGCCTGCCCATCACTGCAGGGCTGCTGGCCGGCGCCCGGAGTGGTAGTAATGGCGAGTGTGCCCCTGATGACGAAACAAAGCACAAGGATGTTTCGGAATGGTATTCCAGGCCTGACGAGACGTTCCTCATCAGCGCATCAGTTCCCTCCGCCAGCACAATGATCTGTTCATTCACGCCAAGCCTTCTGCTTCATACAGATGACGGAATAACGGTCCTCAATCTCTGGAGCCAAGAGGTCAAGGACGAGCACGGCCTGACGATTGGCGTGCGGCGCCACGGCAGCGAAGAACCCCATAATTTCAAATGGGTGCCAAATTTCCGGTGCGATAGGAAGACTTTCGGTGCCGGTAATGATGATGTCCCGGACCACACCGGCGGCTGTGTCAACACTCGATCCAAGCGTGTGTTCATTATGTCCAAGTCCAGGGACAAGAGATTCATCGAGGTCATCGAGCATATTGAGGAAGCGCTGAACTCTAGCAACTCTCAGACTTTTCCGCCGCTTCGGCCGGGCCATAATTGGGGTAATGCAAGTTATCCGCCCAGCCGATATCTCCCAGTAGGCGGGCAGAACAAGGCGATCCCCGGCAACTGGGGGGCTCCTGGTGCCAACAACCCGGCAGGGAAGCCGCTGACCCGTGGCATAACCAAGACCGAGGCCGACGCTGAAGGCACAATCCCGACCTATGACCACAACAGAAATTATTTCTCTAAGAGAGAGCTGCATATGGATGTGGGGACGGAAAGGGAAATGCACTGGCTTCTCCCGCCGTCCCTATCGGTCCCGCCGGCGACCGAGGCTGAATACGAGAGTCGCGAGAAAGAGCGTGCTCGCCACGCCTGGACCATAAACTACTGCAAATACTACATGCCGGAAAAGTATCGTGCGCCGAACACGCCAGATAAACTACCCAGGGGAATGGGCAACTCCTGCGACGAGTACCCGTTCGCGTCAACCCTCCAAGGAGCCGCTTATGCTCAAGGGAATTTTTCCTTGAAAGCTGTAAATGCCGTGCAAAACGGCTTGCACGGGACGGAGCTCGAAAAGTTCTATACACAATTTCGAGTAGGACGAGGCACTAAATTCTGGGTTCTCATCGAATCTTAAGATTCGCCAGATGAACCTGTCCTAGGAGGCGGGCGAGGAGTGGCGTTGCTAAACTTCTCGCCCGCCTTCCTCTCGCCGTCGTCGTACAGAATCTGGATATCTTCTATGAATGCCCTTCCTACCGAAAATCAACATAGTCTCCTGCGTGAACATGGACTCCATGACTTCTTTATGGCCCAATGGGTCAGCATCGAAGACATCGGCGAGGTGGCCCGGCGGCTGCACATCGAAGCGGAGACGACAGTCGTGTGCGACTTTCAGGATGCTATGGAATTCTACGGTTCTACGTCCGAGGGGTCGCATCGGGCTTGGATTACCCGCCTTGCTCCCGGCTGGTCCCTAGTTCTTTATCTCAATGGATTTAGGTCATCTCCGGAGGCCCTCAGCCTAGGCGGCCAGCGCGTTTTCGATGTCTCATGCATCTACGGTATTGGAGAAATCGATGAACTCTCCTACATCCACGATGGTGTATGGGATGGAACCATCTATGATGAGGAAGAATATCGCATTTACTGGGAGGATCTGAGATATGACATTAATTCACTAGAAGGGCAGCTAGAGGAGTATCTATGTGTTTTGGGAAGAGTCAGTGGGCGGTTTCTCGACCGCGATTGGTTTTCATCGCAGGGGCTGCTGGGCATCATTCCCGAGTAAATGCGCATGTCTCATTTGCGAGCAAAGGATGTGTAAATCTCTTTGTGAGGGATGTGAGACTCTCTGGCCTTGATAGCCCGTGTCGCATCGAACTGTTCAGGCGACGCAGCCGTGGCGTGAATCAATCTTGTGGATTTCGGAAACAACCTGGCCGTAATGCCAGGTCAGAGTAAGCGTTGGTAGGGATCAACAGCGGTCTTGAAAGCCGCTAGAAGATCAATGAAGATCTTGGGTTCTGGCTCCGCTACGTGATCGGCGGGGCCAGACTCATGTCTCGTGGTGATGGGGCAATGGGCCGGGGAGACAATTGGGCCGGATGTGTGGCAGACCTGCCGGGAGCTGATCCCGCCCGGGAGCGTGTTCGCGTTCCTGGCCGAGCACCGTGATCGGCTGTTTCCCGCGTCGATGTTCGCCGACATGTACCCCTCGGCCAACGGTCGCCCCAGCATGCCGCCTCAGGTCTTGGCGGCCGCGATCACGTTACAGGCCCTGCATGGCTTATCGGACTTCGAGACCGTCCAGGAACTGCGTTGTGACCTGCGATGGAAGGCCGCTTGCGGGCTCGGGTTGCACGACACCGCCTTCGACCCCTCGCTCCTGGCCTACTTCCGCCGCCGGCTGGCCCGCACCACGCGCCCGGACCGCTTCAATGCGTCGGTCTACCCGCCTCGGAGAATTATCGGCAATAAGTAAAGATCAGTAGACATGAGCACGTCCATAAGTTCACGCCCTACCTGTGCTGTAGAACGCGGTCGGCCATGCCGGAAGTGAGCTGGACGGATCCACGCTAAGAGGTTTCCTGGGTGACCAACTGAGTGACAACGACCATGGACGAGGCTGGACGTCGGTAGACCACCGTGGACTGTATCCGCAGGTGAGGGCGGGTATCAGGCATGGTCTCGCCCCCTCCTGGGTTGCCTTACAAGCGAGATGTCACTGGTTCGAACCCAATAGTGCCCACCACAAGCCCTTGACCTGCGTTAATAGGTCAAGGGCTTATCTTTCGATCCAGCCTTCTCTGCCGCATCGTTCAGTCACACCTCGCTTAGGTGATCGAGCCGTGTGAGCGCGCACCTGTGCCATTCCGCTGTCATCCGGCTCATCCGGCGTGCAGGAATCTCACCCAGGTAGTGCCGGGTCTCGTACGACGGCCGTCGTGCCGCAGGCGGGGCTTCTGTCGTGGAGAGATGGCCCGGCGACGCCGGGAGGGAGGGGGCGGTGGCATCTGACGGCTGGTGGCCACGGCGTGCCGGACGGGTGTCACGGGCGGCTGCTGCAGGTGAGGGAGGGGGTCGACGGAGTACCGCCGGCCAGGAAGCCGAAGGTGGTCGTGCCGGACGCCGGGATCGAGCCGTTGTAAGAGGCGTTCGTCACCGTTACCGCGAGGCCGTCGGCGGCCAGCGTGCCGTTCCACACCTGGCTGACCGTCTGGCCGTTGCCCGGCGTCCATCTGACGGTCCATCCGCTGACCGCCGAGCCGCCTGCCCGCACCGTGACCTCGCCCTGATAGCCGCCCGGCCACGAGTTCGTGGTGCGGTAGCTCGCGGTGCAGGCGCCCGCAGACGGGGAGGGCGAGGGGGTGACCGAAGGCGAAGGTGACGGGGTGACCGAAGGCGAGGGCGACGGGTCGCCTGGCGGCACGTATGGGCACTTGCTGCGGTACATCGAGATGCCGGTGGAGTCCATCAACGGGCACAGGAACTGGGTGTACCGGGTGTCGTTGTCAACGAAGATCTTCAGCCACGGGATCAGCGTCCGCATCTCGGTCGTGTTCGCCCTCGTCGCGAACAGGTGGTCCACGCCGGTTATCTCCACCCAGGCGCTCTGTGCCGTGGCCGGGAGAGTGCTGTACAACCCGTTGAGGTAGGACGGCGTGACCACCGTGTCCCTCTGCCCGGAGATGAACATCGTGGGCACCTGGTCACCGGCCAGGTTCAAGTTCCCCGTGGGCGAGCCGGGTGCGAGCCCGACCGCGGCCTTCAGCGAGGGGCGCCGGAGCGCCGCGATGAGGGCGCCGGCGCCACCCGCGGAGTGGCCGACCACCGACAACCGGCTGGAGTCGACGCGGTCGCGTACCGGACTCCGCTGGGTGAGATAGTCCAGCGCGGCGAGCAACTGGGTCGCTCGGGGGTCGGCGCCGTCGGTGCGGCTGTTGGTCTCGATTCCGATGACGACGAAGCCGAAGGAGGCGAGCCAGGGGCCCATCCAGGCCTCTTCGTCGGCGAACAGGGCGGAATAGCCGGGCACGATCGCGACCGCGCCGAAAGTCCCCTGGCCGGTGTCCGTCGGATAATAGATCACCCCGCCGCCGAAGCCGTTCCCGGGCGGCACGCTGATCTGCGCGGTGGCGAAGCTCCCCCTGGTGGCGGCCACACTGGCCAAAGTAGGGTCGGGACCTCGCTGATAGGGATTGTCGGCGGCCGATGCCGGCCGAGTCGCGACGGTCACCGCGAGCAGCCCAAGGACGACGAGCGCCGCGGCCATCGCACGCTTCACCCACCCGTCCCGCGGCCCGGGCACTGATCGGACTCTCCTGGCGGCACGAGGCGCCGGAGTCTCACTCACACGTCGTCGCACTGTGGTGTTCCTTCTCTTCGGGTGAGCCCCTCATCGGGATCAGCACGTGACGGCCATCTCCGAGTGGTCTTCGGTACGGCGGCTCCGCACCGCACCGCTCGCCTCCTCGTCCCGGCACCGGAACGCGTACCACGAGGGCGTCGTGATCGGCGGCCCCTGCATCACCACCCGGCAGTGGAAACCGCTCCGGGGACTTAGTGTGGAAACATCTCCGAAACGTGTCAAGATCCGTGTAAAACTTTCGGCGACTCGCTCCGGGCATATACGCGTCCTATGGTGTGTCGGCGCAGAATGCCGACGATAAAAGCACCTGAAACTTTCATCACGATCTTGGAGCCGGCCGAATGTGGATCGCTGCCTGCCAAGGGCGCGCATGGTGACCGGAGTTCCGTGAACCACGGACCGACACTGCCACTTCACCCTCACCGGAGCTGACGTGATGTTCCCGGGCCGCGTGAAAAGGGGGCCGAGCCTGGCGGGCCATGGTCGGATCACCTGGAAGGGCCGGTCTGGTCACGCGCGTGCTTCCGCGGCTCTCGGTAGTGTGGACATCAGGATCTTTGAGCGGCGATGTCGCTTGTGATCCGGATATTTCTGGTGCGAAGTCGGAGGTGATCACGGTGCATCCGGTCTTGTGACAGCCCCAGCCCGGGGCGTCACGGAGCCGAAAGGTGACCGTATGAGCAAGACCGACAAGACCCGGCCCTGGTGGGTGCGAATCGCCGACGCGCCGATGGTGACCTGTCGTGCCGTGCATGATCATCGGTTCGGGCCGTGCACCCTGCCCGACGAGATCACCGCCGACAGCGTGGATTTGGATCACCGTACGGGCGGCTGTCACTGGCGCGCCAGTATCTACTTCTGGTGCTGTTACGGCGGCAGTGACGGGAGCCGGGAGTGGAACTACTTCCGCCGCGAGGAGCGCCGCCGCAGCCGTCGCCAGGCACGCCGCGAGCTGCGCGCCTATTACGGCGAAGACTGAGCGAACGCGGGGGGCCGGGGTCCGCGATCTCCTCCGAGGGCTTCGTCCAACGCCTCCGTGCCTGTAGGTGCGCTGGGCGGATCCTGAAGCCAGACGCAAGATCGGTCTACGGCAGGAGGATGTCGCTCAGGAGATGGGCGTGTCACAGGCCCGCGTCTCACAGATCGAGAGCGGAGTGATCAGCGAAGTGGCCACCCTGGCCGCTTACGTGACGGCGCTCGGGGAGCAGCTCAAGATCGTGGCTGACTTCGGCGACTCGGCCATGGTGCTCGATACGCCTCGCGGTCGACGTACGGGGTGATCGTGCCCACGATGGATGCCGCAGGTCCGGTGTTCTTCTCTCCCTTGCGGGCTTTCGCGTTGCCGCCGCGCCGTCTGGCCGCGTTTCATATCTGAGTGACCAACTGGGTGACAACGACCCCGGACGGGGGCGGACGCCGGTGGACGGTCGTGGATTGTACGCCCAGGCCAGGGTCGGTATCCGCCCTGGTCACGCCCCTGCTCGGATCGCCTTGAAGGCGAGATGTCACTGGTTCGAACCCAGTAGTGCCCACCGGCCGGAACGCCCCGTATCCGATCTTCGGAATGGGGCGTGAGTGATTAACCCCCGAAGATGACATTCACGGCCTCCGCCTCAAGCCACCACTGACGCGGTGGAGGTGCCGTCTCAGGCCGGAGGAGCGAGGGAAGCGGTACGGCGGAGGGAAGAAAGGCGCTCTGCGCCGGACGATGACGATGAAGCAGGACGGGGTTCGCAGCAGGGAAGCGGGAATACCTGCCGGGCGGAGGGAGGGGGTGGCGGAGACGGCGAAGGGCGAGAAAAAGGGGAAGGGAGGCTATCAACCGGGCCGGAAACCGAGTTCTCTCTGCTCAGAGCAGATCTGCCCCAGGCGGATCGTGTCGACGCTGATCCGGATCGCCCCACATGATGGACGCATGGGCGAAGAATCGAAACTTCCACTGTTCAACGCGCGGGTGAGACATCAGCTTTACGAGCGGCGTGTTCTCGTTCTCGACGGCCCTCTCGATGATGACAACGGGACGTTGCTCGCCACGCAATTGATAGCACTCGCCACGCAGGATGCGTCGACCGATATCGCATTGTGGATTCACTCCCCGGGCGGCTCGGTTCCATCGATGCTTGCGATCCGTGACATCATTCGACTCATTCCCTGTGACGTATCGACCCTCGTGCTGGGCATCGCCTACAGCGCCGGGCAGTTCTTGCTGTCATCGGGTGCCCGAGGGAAGCGCCGCGCCCTGCCGCACGCACGTGTCCTGATGCACCAAGGCTCCGCCGGAATCGGCGGCACCGCGGTCGACATCGAACTGCAGGCCGACGATCTTCGGCATACTCGCGACACGGTGCTCGGTCTTATCGCCGAGGACACGGGTCAGTCCGTAGAGCGCATATTCGAGGACTCTCTGCATGACCGCTGGTACACGGCGCAAGAGGCACTGGACTACGGCTTCATAGACGCAATCGTCCAGAGCTTCACCGAAATCGCGCCACACGATCGCCCGCGGCCCGGATTCGGCGTCACCGAAGGAGTCGGCCAGTGACCACATACACGATCCCCAATGTCATCGCCCGGAATCCTCGTGGCGAGCGGATCATGGATGTCTACTCGCACCTGCTCACCGAGCGAATCGTCTATCTGGGAACCGCAATTGATGCGGGCGTCGCGAACGCGCTCGTCGCACAGCTTATTTTCCTGGAGTCAGACAACCCCGATGGTGCCATACAGTTCTATATCAACTGTGAAGGCGGGGATCCGAGCGCAATGCTCGCGATATACGACACCATGCGCTATATCCGCCCGCGGGTTGAGACAACCTGCGTTGGACAGGCCATCGCGGTGGGTGCCGTCCTTCTCGCCGCGGGCGCCGAAGGAAAACGTGCCGCTCTCCCGCACGCACGAGTGATCCTGCACCAACCGGCTGCTCAGGGGCGCGGAACGATCCCCGATCTCATCTTGCAAGCCGACGAGGTCGTACGTGTCCGAGCGGACATCGAGCGCATACTGTCACGGCACACGGGCCAGACCATCGAGACCCTACGCGCCGACACCGATCACGATCGCGTGTTCACCGCGACCGCGGCCTTGGAGTACGGGCTCCTCGACGAGATCATCGAGGAGCGTTCATAGGCTCGCGGATGATCCCGGCAGGCCACGCTACGCGGCCAGAGCATATGCCGCCGAGCAGGTGGCCCCTCTGGACGTGCTGCTCTGAGCAGGCCGCAAGCTCTCGGCAACGGCAAGGGTCAGATCGACCAGGGTGACATCCAGCGCGCCGGCGACCGCAGCGATCATTTCGCTCGACGGCTCTTTGAGGCCTCGTTCCATCTCGGAGAGATACTGCGGCGAGACGCCGGCGCGCCGCGCCGTCTCACTCAACTTCTCGCCCCGCTCGTGACGAAGACCTCTGAGACACTCACCGAGCGCGTGCCGCCACAGCGGCTCGCGAGCCGAGGACGGCTTGGGATCGGTCCGATCGATCGCCGGACGCAGCGGCGGGACAGAGGAGGCCATGCCTCACCATAGGTAGACGGCGCGTTCGAGTTCTGCCGGCTTCGCGCAGAGCAGAACCCTCCCCGGCTCCTCCGTCCCGCCCCGCGGGGTCGGTGAGGATCGCACATCGAACTCTGGTGTGCGATCCGAACCGATATCGCCGGAGGGCGAGCAGCACGTCTCGGGTGGCGTACCGATGTGCTCCGGATAGGACGATCGTGTTGCTCACGGTTTTCCGTAAGACGAAGCAGCATGATCAGCGACAGATCGGCAGGGCGGGGTCACCGAGGCCGGTTGCCCTTCCTCTTACGGCCGGCCGGCACGGCCCGGCGGCCGGAGCCGTTCTGCGCGGGTTTTTGCGCTTGCCGCTGTGCCGGTTTCCGCACAGGGATCGCAGGGGTCGCAGGGGTCGCGGGGGCGGCGGGGGTACGACCCCGCGAGCTGTTCACCGTCCGGCCGCGGACGATGCCGATGAAATCTTCCACCAGGTCAGTGGTCGCGTCCGTGGGCCAGGTCAGCGCGATCTGAGACTGCGGCGCGTCCGGCACCGGCCGGTAGGTGAGGTCCCTGCGGTGGTGGAGGCGCGCCAGCGACAGCGGGACCAGGAGAATCCCGGTGCCGGCCGCCACCAGCTCGACCGCGTCCTCCGTCGTGGCCGGGCGGGTGAACGCGGGCAGTCCGGGCCGGACCGTCCACTCGATGCTGTCGTCCAGAGGATGGAACACCTCTTCGTCGGCAAGGTCGGCGACGGACACCTCGTCGGCGGCGGTCACCGCGTGGTCCTTGGGAACCACGACCACCGTGGTCTCCAGGTAGAGAGGAATCACGCTGAGCCCGTCCCGGTCGACCGGCAGCCTGACGAATCCGGCGTCGGCGCCGCCGTTCCGCAGGAGCCCCACCGCCTCGGCGGCGGGAACCGCGACCAGGGTAACCGGCACGCCGGGCATTCTCTCGGTCCAGACGTTGACCCATTTCGCGGGTGTCACCCCGGGCACGTAAGCCAGTCGGAACGTCCTGCCGGTCTCTGCATCAGTCACTTCCTCAGGGTACCGATGACGAGGGAACCTGTTCCGGCTGACTATTCTTGACGCCATGACCTCGTCCAAACCGAAGACCATCCAGACGATGAAGCCCGCGACCGCGGCCAAGAAGCTGGGTGTCCCCCTCTCGGCCACTCCCGCCGAGTTCCAGGCGGGTGTCGTCTCCAGGGACGAGCTGAACGAGTTGCAGTCGACGCCACCCGCCTGGCTCGTCGACCTGCGCCGCAACGGCCCGCACTCCAAGCAGGTCATCGCCGCGAAGCTCAGGGTCTCCGTTGCGGGCCTGCTCAGAGGTGGGATCACCGGACCGCTCACCACCGCTGAGATCGATGCGCTGAAAGCGGAGAACCCGGCGTGGCTGGAGCGTGAGCAGGCCCTCCAGGTCGAGGTCCGCAAAGAGGCACTCCGCCTCAAGCAACGCTAGACAGCTGAGACCCGCACGTCTCCGATCCCGGACGCGTCTTTGAGCACTGGCCGGATCGGCTTCCCGCGGACGGTCTCGGTGGCCACCGTGTTCCGGTGGCCGACCAGGCGTGAGACGTCCTCTTGGACCCTGCCGGTGAACGACCTCCCTCATGAAGATCCGGAACATACACGGAACGATCCCTGCTCGCCATGTCCGGTGAGGCGGAAGAGCCCAGATCACCGCACCACGCGACGCACGAGACGCCTTTGACCTTTAAACCGCCGGCTCAGCCCCGACCGCCGGGGCTGTTTGCGCGCCCGGTCAGGGTCGCCGGGAGGCGCGCCGCCCGGTGAGGAACCGGCCCCGTTCCCTACGGGATGATGATCTCCAGGTTGGTCTGCCAGTTCAGGGGGAGTCGCCTGATGGACAGCGCCTGCTCGCCGGGCCTCCAGGTGGCGATCATGCTGGTGTGGTCGCTCTCCTGCGGATAGGCGGCCGTGGTCGTGACGAAGGCGCCCGCGAGCACCAGCCGCCCGTTCGGTGTCCAGCGCATCCTGCGGGTCTTGACGTCGACGGGCACGGGCGTCGACGGCAGGTGCGCCCATCGCAGGGTCTTCGTGTCCAGCACCCAGACGTCGAGATGTTCGTGGGCCCCCGTGGTGGGGGAGAGGAACGGGACGGCGATGTACCTGCCGTCGGGGCTGACCTCGCCGTCCTTGATCTCGCCCGCTCCGGTCGGCCTGCCGACCGGCCGCTCCTCCTCGGTGCCGGGGGTCACCAGGGCGAGGTTCCCGTCTCGCTGCTTCACCAGCAATTCCTGGGACGTCGCCGCGATGATCTGGGGGTATCTGCCGGTCTTCCGCAGGCTGTCATGGGTCAGGAGGATCGACTCGTCCCTGTGTTTGGCGTGCAGGCCGTACGGGGTGTCAAGGAAAGGTAACGCACCGCAGTGGCTCCAGCGGGGACGGCGTAGGACCTTCCCGTCCTCGGCCTGCTTCCGCACGGTGCACGGACCGTCGTGGACCGGCCGGTCCGTGATCCAGAAGCCGGAGTCGTCGAAGGTGGGGAACGCGTACCAGCCGGTGGCCAGCTTGCGCGCCTCGGCGCCCTTGAGCAGGTACAGCCGTCCTTGGTCGACCGCCGGTCCGCTCACCACGATCACGGTGTGCCTGCCGTGGACGAAGGTCGAGAGGGTGAGGCGCGGGTCCGGATCCGGCAGGCCCGTGACGGGCGTCGAGGCGCCGGTGTCGACGCTCAGTATCGCCGGGACCAGGCCGGCCGGGCCGTCGCCGCCGACGAGCAGACGAATCCCGCTACCGGGGCCGAGCGGCTGTCCGGAGAAGGGGCCATAGCGGCTTTGTGCGGCGCTCGCCGTGACCTGCGGGGTCGCCGCGGTGGGCCACACGGCTCGAGGTGTGGAGGTGCAGCCCACCAAGCACGCCAGGACCAACACCGGAAATTTCCTGATCCCGGACAAGCTCCGCGTCATGGGCAGAAACTACATCCTCCTTCCAGGAGGCCAGGGAAGACCACGTACGGCCGGCGAGCCGTCACCGCCGGACGCGTTTCATGGATATCGCGTTGACCCGATGCCTGCGCAGGGCGATCGGTTGGATCCGCCCTGCTCATGGAGGCGTGCCGGCCCGCACTCGCAGCTGTGAGAGCCAGGCGTGAGGGAGCGCGTCCCCGGCGGGCCGGCTGAACCGCGCCGTGTTCGTGGCCGGGCACACCGGGGCCCCCATCGGTCCCGGCGCGGTTCAGTGTGTTCCACGGCGCCATCTGGACTGGTCACGACCCTTGGCGGCGTTGGAGGGCCGGCGTGGTGTCAGCGGCCGGGGGCCCGCTTCTTGACCTCCTGGAGCACCCAGCCATTGCCGTCCGGGTCGCTGAAGGTGGCGTAGGAACCGTAGTCGGCATGGTCGGGGTGCGGGCCGGCCATCGGCCCCTGGCCCTCGATCTGGTGGGCGACCTCTCCGCCGTCGTGGCCGTGGTAGAAGAGCCCTCCGGCATCGTGGAAGATCTCGCTCACCTCGATGCCGCGGCCGACGAGCTCGGTGCGGGCCTCCTGGATGTCGGAGACGACGAGGTAGAGGCCCTGGACCGAGCCGGGCGCGGCGGAGGTGATCCCCTCGCCGAATATGATCGAGCACTCGGAGCCCGGCGGTGTGAAGTGCACCGCGCGCCAGTTCTCACTGACGGCCTTGTCGAGATCCAGACGGAATCCCGCCGCCTCGTAGAAGGCCTTGGCCCGGTCGACGTCGGATACGGGCAGCACGATGAGTTCGAGTTTCAGGTCCATCTGGGGTCCATCTTTCTTGACGTCGGTGAATCGCACGCCGTGCGTCACCGGTTCGACAGGTGATTGCGATCGGCGGCGCGGCACATGCCGCCGCCGTGCGGTTTCTCTCTTGATTCACAGCCGTGTCCTGTGCGCGGCTGTGGTGCTGATTGCCGGACAGGGCCCGGCCCGATGCGCCGTCCCCTGCTGCGAGCGACGGTTCTTGCCGGTCATCTGCGTCACGGCGGCCACTTCGGCCTCCGCTCCGCCGGCTGATCACGGCTCTGGCGCGCGCCGCCGGCAGTCAGGGATGTCGTTGAGGGATATGTCACCGGTGTCGGACGGCGATATCTTCAAAGGCTGGACGGTTTTTCCAGAGAGGCGGCGATCGGCCGGAGTCCTCGACGTAAGTGCTGACCCGCGCCCTTCTGCTCGCCCAGGGTCGGCGACATGTTCCTTGATGGCGTCGCACGCCGGCGAATCCACCGTCAACAATCTAGATATATTTTATCCAGATCAACCTCCGAAAAGATCGCGCGATCACGTCGCGTGGGAAAAGGGTCAGTCGTGCCCGAGCGCCTGGCGAACATGTGCCCCCACGGTGGGAGCGTGTTCTTCGGCCGCGGCCTGCACGTCGGCGAGACTCTGCTCGGCCAGTGTCTGCCGCCAGGCTGCTTCGGCTCGCCCCATGGCGGTCTTCACCGCACACGGCTGGGCAAATCCGGCCTCGGGGCATCGCTCACCGATGGTGCCGCACCGGCGGATCTCGGTGCAGCGGAAGAGCGGCGCATCCCCCTCAACGGCGAGGACCACATCCAGCACCGACACCGCCGCCAGGGGGCGGGCCAGGCGAAAGCCGCCCCGCGCACCTGGAACGGACTCCAGCAGGCCCCCCTTGACCAGTTGCTGAAGCTGCTTGTTCAGGTAGGACGCCGACAGGTTGTGACCGGCGGCCAGCTGCGCGGTCGCCACCGGCTCGCCGTCCCCCAGCCATGCCAGATTGAGCAGCGTATGCATCGCCCACTCGACACCCTTGCCCGTTCGCACAACCTGGACATTAGACATCCAGTTTCAATCTGTCAAAAAATGCCTGCTCATCGGCCACGGCATGCCGCCCGGGCGTTGTGGATGGCCTCGAGGTGCTTGTCGGTCCAGCGCGCGACCCGGCCGATGATGGCCGGCAGCTTCCCGCCCGGCGTCGGTGAGGTCGTACTCGACCTGGGGCGGGACGGTGGGGTGGCCCACCCCGAGCAGGAGGAGACCTTCTACATGCTCGACGGCGAGCTGGAGTTCCTGGACGGCGACCACCGGTTCACCGCCGTCGCGGGCGACTGCGTCCACGTTCCGCGGGGCCTCCGCCACAGCTTCCAGAACAAGCGCATGCACGCCGTGAGGATGCTCTTCATGTTCACTCCGCCCGGGCCCGAGCAGGTCTTCGTCGACCATGCGACGCCTGCCAGGGACGGCGAGACGCCGCCGCCCCTGGACGATGAGCAGCTCGCCCGGCTCGAGACGATGGCCAGGTTGATCAAGCCGATCAGGCTGTGGATTCCGGGGCGATCCGGTAGCCGAGAGCCTCGAGCCGGCGGACGTGGTTGCGTTTCCCGCGTCCGGGGCCAAGGCGATTGTCGCAACGGCCGGGGCCGAGGTCGATGGGGCGGGCGCCGGGGTGGAGAGAAGCCACCCGCCGAGGGAGCGGGTGGCGGAGTGGAGAGAGGCCGCCAGCCGATGGAGCGGCCGCCGGCGGCGACGGCTCGTTGCTCGCGGCGTCGGCGGGTGACGCGTCGACACCGATCAGCTGATCAGGCGCGGAGCCCACAAGAGCGTCGAAGCCCTGGAAAAGGACGTCCGCGCCTGGATCAGCCAGTGGAATGACAACCCTCGGCCGTTCGCGTGGGAGACCGCCGAAGGGATCCTCGAATCACTGGCCCGACATCGCCGGTGAGTTTCCGGCGCAGGACACTAGGCGTCGACGCAGACCCGGTCCACCTTGTTGTTGCTGGCCGAGCCCAGGTTTCTTGTCGAGCCCCTGGGGACCGACTCCAGATAGTCCCAGTAGCCCAGCCAGTTGTAGAGATGGACCGCTCCGTTGCCCCTGTTGTAAACGGAGGAGACCCGGTCGTTGAGGCCCATCGTCCCCAGGTCGAAGCACTTGCCGCCGCTGGGCGCGATCCAGATCCTGTTCACTCCGTTGGCGCTGTCGTAGTAGCAGGAATATCCCGACGCGCATTCCCACGCGAGGGCGTTGGCTTGGGCCGGGGTGGCAATGCTCATCGCCGCGGCCGCGGCCGTCGCCAGCAGCACGCTGATCGTACGTCGTTTCGTCACCAAGATCGCTTCCCTTTGGGGTTCGGTGATGGGTGGTGAATGGCCATTCCGCACCGGCGGGCTTCGGTTCGTCATTCCTTCGGCCCGTTCGTTTCTTCCGGGTGCAGGGACATCCTGTGACGAGGGTCCGTATTCCGTAACCTGTAAGGTTATAGGGCGGGGACGAAGCGTTTTCACATCGTGAGACCGAGTGGTGGCGGCCGGTGAGTCGCCTGCGGGCTCGCCGGCGCGGGCCGGGTGCCGAGTCGGCGTACCTGCTGTCGTCTCCCGCGACCGCGGCGGTCCTGGCGTTCCATATGGTCGCGGCACCGGGGGCGGGAGGACTCTGCCTCTCACGTCGCGAGGCGTGATTCACCCCTTCCCGGACGGGATATGCGGATGCCGGAAACCCGGTCGCCTCCGTGGAGTGCGGGCGTCGCCCAGGTGAGGCTCGGCAGGTCGGCTTCTCGGACTCGTGCCCGGCCAGGCGCGCAGAACATTCGTGAGAGACGGCTGAGGGGGATCTGCACCGTATCCTCACATTCCCTGCGCTCAACGAGCATGGGCGTCTGTTTTGATTGCGCCGTGACTGAGCGAGACGCCCCGGGGGCGAGTGATGTGCTCTGGGCCACGGGCTGTGGGATATCGGCGTTTATCGCGTTGGCGTGCGCGACATCGGGAACCTGTCTGGACATCGCGCTGGTGGCCAGGACGCAAGGTTACTGTCTTGGTGATTCAAGTGCCGGAGAGAGTTTGGCCGGCTTGATGTGGGCGGCGAGCCGGTTCGTTGTCTTTCCCGTCCTTTCCGGTGTCTTCCTGCTCGCCTCGCTGCCGGTCATTCTGCTCGCCCGCCTGCCCTGGTTCGCGAAACACGACCGGCTGAAGGCGACTCTGATGCTTCTGGCCGCCATGGTCTCGATCGTCGGGCCAACGGTTATGATCGTTTACGACGTGGCCACCGAAGGGATCACAGGTGACTGCGAACCGCCCTGGTGGCCGTCCTGGCTCCCTTCTTAATATGACTTCCTTCTTGATGCGACTTCGGCGATTTCGCACCCTGAGGGTTTTCTTCACGCTTTCTGGATCCTGTGACAACCCCGGGTCTTCGCGCTTATCGCGATCCGTGCGTGCATGAGCCCGCGCCCGCGCGGTTCCGCCCTCGGCGACTCGGACAGGACGGGACGGGTTTCACAGCCGTCACCGGGCAGTCGTCGGGTCCCGTAGATCAAGATCTTTCAAAGCGTCTTCGTCATGAACACGCTGTACGGGTCGGGCCGGTAATCCGCGAACGGTTCGCAGTAATCGAACCCGAACTTCTCGTACAGCTTCCGGGCGGGCAGGAAGAACTCGGTCGCGCCGGTCTCGAGGCTCAGCCGGGTGAACCCCATGCGTCTCGCCTCGATGATGATGTGCTCCAGCAGCAGGGACGCGGTCCCGCTCCGCTTGCGCGCCGGCGCGGTGCGCATCGACTTCACCTCGGCGTGGTCCGTGTCCAGCCTCTTGATCGCACCGCAGCCCACCAGGCTGTCACCGTCCATGACCGACCAGAACGTGATCTCGGGCCTGCGAAGCCCGTCCAGGTCAAGGGCGTGCTTGCTCTCCAGGGGCGTGGTGGATCGCATCTCCTGGACGTGCTCGTCGAGAAACCCGGCGATCTCCGGACCGGAGAGGTCGTCGAGGACGATTTTCATGTGCCGGCCTTTCCTCGGGCTGTGGAACCGATGGACATGTCGTCACGGGCCGACACGGGAAGGAGGGCCTTCCGGGTACCTGTCAGATCACCGAGCGGACCGTACCACCGTCCACGCGGAGCGTGGCACCGCTGACGTAGTCGGCGTACGGGCCGGCCAGGTACGCGACGGCGTTGTTGACCAGGATGTCGACCTCGCCGGCGGTGGCGGCCACCGCGTCGGCGCCCTCGTCCGTGGCGAGGTCGCCGATCGTCACGGCGATGCTGGTCAACCGCTACTTCGGTTCCAAGGAAGGGCTCTTCGCCGAGGTGGTGGAGGCGTCCATGGCCGACCGCACCGTCCTCACCGACGATCCGGCCACCCTCGCCCGCGACGTGGCCGCCGCCCTGGTCCGCCGCACCGCCCCGCACGCCGAGGGCCTCGACCCGTTCCTGCTCATGCTGCGCTCGGCGCCCAACCCCCGCGCCGCGAAGATCCTGCGGGCCGGCATCGAGAACCACGTCGAGGCCCACCTGCTCGACCTCGCCCCGGAACTGCGCGGCACGGACCGCGCGGCCATGGTCCTCTCGGTCGTCGCGGGCTTCTGGCTGATGCGTACGGTGATCGGCAGCACCGCTCTGGACGGCGCCGACGAGAGAACGCTGGCTCGGACGCTGGAGCAGCTGTTCGCGCTGCTCATGCGTCCCGGATAGCCGCTCGTGCGTCTTGTGCCGCTTCTCGCCGCCGGCCGCCGGGACCCGGACGGCCGGACCGGAGGTCAGCCGGGGATCACCCCGGTGGTGACGAGATCGCGGTACCAGAGGGCGCTGTCCTTCGGCAGGCGCCGTTGGGTGGTGAAGTCGACGTGGACGATGCCGAAGCGCTTGTGGTAGCCCTCGGCCCATTCGAAGTTGTCGAGGATGGACCAGACGAGATAGCCGCGCAGGTCCACGCCCTCGGCCAGCGCGGCGTGGGCCGCCCTGAGGTGGGAGTCGAGGTAGGCGACGCGGTCCGGGTCGGCGACCCGGTCACCCGAGGGGGCGTCGTCGTCGAAGGCCGCGCCGTTCTCGGTGATGAGCAGGCCCACGGAGGGGTGGTCGCGGGACAGGCGGGTCAGCAGGGTGGTGAGGCCCGCCGGGTCGATGGGCCAGCCCATCGCGGTGCTGGGGCCGCCGGGGTGGACGAAGGAGACGTCCTCGCTGCCCGGCCAGGCGGGGTCGGCGGGGGTGCCGGGGGCGTCGGCGACGTACTGGGGGCAGTAGTAGTTGATGCCGAGCAGGTCGATCGGCTGGTGGATCAGTGTGAGATCGCCGTCGCGCAGGTGGTCGAGGCCCGCGTGCCGATCGATGATCTTCAGGAGGTCCTCGGGCATCTCCCCGCACAGGGCCGGGTCGAGGAACTGGCGGTTGAGCAGCAGGTCGACGCGTTCGGCCGCGGCCGGATCGCCGATGACGGGCGAGAGATTGAGCGTCAGGGCCAGCTCGCCGGCACCGGCCTCGCGCAGCGCCCGGGCGCCGAGGCCGTGCGCGAGCAGCAGGTGGTGGGCGGCGCGGAAGGCGTCGCCCGCGTCGGTCCTGCCGGGGGCGTGGACGCCGCTGCCGTACCCGAGGAAGGCCGCGACCCAGGGTTCGTTGAGCGTCGTCCAGGTGCGGACGCGGTCGCCGAGCCGGGCGTGCACGGCCGTGGCGTAGTCGGCGAAGCGGTACGCGGTGTCGCGGGCCGCCCAGCCGCCCCGGTCCTCCAGCGCCTGGGGCAGGTCCCAGTGGTAGAGCGTCACGTACGGGTCGATGCCCGCGGCGAGCAGGGAGTCGACGAGGCGGTCGTAGAAGTCGAGACCGCGCGGGTTGACCGGGCCCGAGCCGTCCGGCTGGATCCGCGGCCAGGCGACGGAGAACCGGTAGGCGGCCAGGCCGAGCGACTTCATGAGCTCGACGTCGTCCACGTGACGGTGGTAGTGGTCGCAGGCGACGTCGCCGGTGTGCCCGGAGACCACCCGTCCCGGCGTCCGGGAGAAGGTGTCCCAGATCGACGGCCCGCGCCCGTCCTCACGGGCGGCGCCCTCGATCTGGTAGGCGGCGGAGGCGGCGCCCCAGACGAACCCGGCGGGAAAGGCCGGGCCGGTCGCTGCGGTCATGTCAGTCCTCCACGAGCTGGGGTACGGCGGGCTGGCGGCCGCACGGGGTGGTCCTGATCTCCTGCGACCAGGCGAGGGTGACGCCGAGGGTGCCGGTGAGCGTCCGCTGGAAGTCGGCGAGCCGGGCCGGATCGGCGCGGATCTTGCGCGGCGGCAGGTCGGCGGCGAGGGCCTGGACGGCGAGCGCGCCCACGGCCTCGCCGATGCTCCACTCGACGGGGTGGAGCCGGTAGCAGCCGTTGGTGACGTGGGTGGTGCCGATGTTCTTGTTGGCGGGCAGCAGGTTGTCGACGCGCTGGGGCAGCAGCGCGCCGAGCGGGATCTGGAAGGGGTAGCAGTCGACGTCCACGTAGGTGCGGCCGGACGTGCTGGGGTGCAGGTCGATCCGGTAGGAGCCGATACCGACCGAGTCGGCGAACACCTCGGACCCGGTGAGCGGGCCGCGCGCCTCCACCCCGACGTGCTGCTCCAGCACGGTGAACTCGGCCTTGATCCGCCGCGACTCCCGGACGTACACCGCCTTGGCCAGGCCGTCCTCGGTCCCGACGAGGTCGGGACGTAGTCGCAGGCCCGGGTATCCGGCCTCGGTCTGCATCCAGTACAGGAACGACAGTGACAGGTCGCGGGCACCCGCCAGCGCGCCCTCCCGGTCCGCCCCGGGACCGATCAGCGGCTGGTCCCAGTAGTCGATCTGCGGCCAGTTGACCAGGGTGACGTCGTGCGAGATGGTGCCGGGCTCGTACTGCTCCGCGGCCACGATCCGGCGGAAGTGCCACAGGTCATGCTTTCCAGGGATGTGCCCGTTGTCGTGGAACAGGCCGCGCGAACGCACCGACAGGTCGATCGGCTCCACGTCCGTCCACGACAGCTGGGGTCCCGGCCAGAACGGGGCCCGGTGGGTGCTCCAGTGGTCGTAGCCCGCCGGGCGGTCGATCGTGTGGTCCTCGCCCGGCCGGTACTCCAGCGGGAAGCACCAGCTGACGGCCTGCTGGTCGAGGGGGTTCGCCACGGGAGCGGCGTGCGGCTCCCCGGTGTCGGCGACGCCCTCCGCGCCCACCACGTGCTCGACCCCGGCCATGGGGAACAGGTCGCCGAGCTCGGTGGCGTCCACGACGTAGTCGGCCGCCACGACCAGCTCGGTCCCGTCGGGCCGGGTGAAGGTGACCGCCTCGACCCGGTCGCCCGTCACCTCGACCGCCACGGGCGTGTGCCGCAGCAGGACGGTGACCAGCCCGGCGGTCCGGTACGGCGCGAGCATCTCGTCGATCACGGCCAGCGCCGCCCGCGGCTCGTGGCACAGCCCGCTGACCACGCCGAGCCCCGGATTGAGCAGGCGCTGCGCGGCCACCGAGGCGCGGAGCGGGTAGTTGCGGCGGTAGTGATCGCGGATGCCCTGTCGCAGCCTGCGGTAGCTCGACGAGGCGTACCGCGACTCGATCCACGGGTTCTCGTCCGGCGGGACCGCCTGGCTGGTCAGCTGGCCGCCCAGCCAGTCGGTCTCCTCGGTGAGCACCACCCGCCGGCCGAGCCTCGCGGCGGTCAGCGTCGCGGCGACACCGCCGAGGCCCCCTCCGACCACCAGCACCGGCGTGTGCGTCTCCTGCATGATCATCCCTTCACGCCGCCCTCGGACAGGCCGGCGACGAAACTGCGTTGGTTGAGGACGAAGACGGCCAGGATCGGCAGCAGCACCAGCACCGAGCCGGCCATGGCGGGCCCGTAGGCGACGTTTCCGCCGGTCAGGAACTTGCTCAGCGCCAGCTGGACGGTCTGCGTCCCGGGCGAGCTCGTCACGACGAGCGGCCAGAGGAAGTCGTCCCAGACGGCGGTGAAGGCGAACACCGCGACGGTCGCGACCAGGGGCCTCGCCAGCGGCAGATAGATCTTCCAGAAGAGCCTGAACTCGCTCGCGCCGTCGACCCGGGCGGCCTCGCCCAGCTCGTCGGGGAGCCCGAGGAAGTACTGCCGGGCGAGGAAGACGTTGAGCGGCCCGATCAGGTGCGGCAGGGTCAGCCCGGCCAGCGAGTCGAGCAGCCCGGAACCGCCCTGCCCGGTGATGTCGTTCCCGCCCGCCAGCGGGATCCCCTTCGCGATCAGGAACAGCGGGATGAGGGTCACCGCCACCGGCACCATCGTGGTCGCGACGATCGTCATGAAGATCGCGTTGCTTCCCCGGTAGGGGAGTTTGGCGAAGGCGTACCCGGCCGACAGCGCGAACACGCAGTTGGCGAGGACGACCAGCAGGGCGACGATCAGCGAGTTCGTCATCGCCGTGCCGAGGTTGCCCGCGTCCAGGGCGGTCGAGAAGTTGTCGAGGACCGGGTTCTGCGGCAGCAGCCGCGGCTCGGCCGAGAACACCTCGGACTCGGGCTTGAAGGCGATCGAGACCATCCACCAGAACGGCACGAGCACCAGCAGCGTGGCGATGACCAGCGCGAGGACGGATCCTGGTCTCCGCATCACTTCCGCCCGTTCCCGCGCATCGCGACGAGCGCGAAGGCGAAGATCGCCGCGAACAGCACGAAGGCCATGGCGCTGGCGGAGCCGAACCGGTTGTTCTGGAACGCCTCCTGGTAGATCAGGTAGTTGGTGGTCGTCGTCGAGCCGAGCGGCCCGCCGCCGGTGAGGATGAAGATCTCGGCGAACGACTGCGACAGGTAGACGATGTTGATCGTGATCACGTAGACCATGACCGGCCGCAGGCCGGGCAGCGTCACGTGCCGGAACCTGGCCCAGGCGCCCGCGCCGTCCATCTTCGCGGCCTCGTACAGGGTGGCCGGGATCGCCTGGAGCCCGGCAAGGAACAGCACCATGTTGCCGCCGAGGGCCTTCCACACCCGCATGGCCGCGACCGAGTGCAGGGCGGTGTCCTCGTCGAGGAGCCAGTCGCGCGGATCGAGGCCGAGCGAGCCCGCGAGGTCGTTGAACCAGCCGTCGGGGGAGTACATCCACAGCCACACCAGGCTGACGGCCGTCAGCGGGACGATGCGGGGCAGGAACAGCCCGGCCCGGAACAGCCCGATGCCGGGCATCTTCCGGTTGGCCAGCAACGCCAGACCGAGCGCGATGCCGACCGCGAACGGCAGCACCTCCGCGACGAACTGGGCGGTCACCCGCAGGGACTTCAGGAAGTCCGCCGAGCCGAGCAGCGCCGTGTAGTTGTCGGTGCCGACCAGGCGGGGCGCGCCCCGGTCGAGCGGGCTGTAGCCGGTGAAGCTCAGGTAGAACCCGTACAGCACGGGGAACAGCTGGAAGACCGCCATGTAGGCGAGGACCGGGGCGGTGAAGGCGAGTCCGACGAGCTTGCGGCGGCCGGTCGGGCCTCTCCCGCGGGACCCGGCCCGCGGCGGCGGCGCCGCGGGCCGGGTCTTGCCGTGTTTGGTGAGGAGCGCCATCACTGGGTCACCGTCACTGGGCCGCGAGCAGCGGCCCGGCCTCGGCCGCCGCGTCGTCCAGCGCCTGCTTCGCGGTCGCCTTCCCGGCGAGCGCCTCCTCCAGGTGCTTGTCGAGCACGTCACGGACCTGCACCCAGGCCGGGACGTTGGGGCTGCCCACGTAGGCGGGGGCGGCGTCGATGAACGGCTTCAGCAGCGGCTGCCCGGTGACGTAGGCGCCCTGGGCGGCCGAGGCGCGCACCGGCAGCCCGCCGACGGCCTCGGCGTAGCGCTCGTTCACGCCCTTGGAGACCATGAACTCGACGAACTTCCAGGCGAGGTCCTTCTTCGCCGAGTCGGCGTTGACGAACAGGCCGGTGGTCGCCCCGCCGAAGGTCTTGGCGTCGACGGCCTTCAGCGGGGGCAGCACCCCGATCTTCGAGGCGAGGTCGGGCACGGCCTTGACCATCTGGAGTATCTGCCCGGTGGTCGCGGTGACCATCGCCGCCTTGCCGGTGGCGAGCGGGTTCTGCCCGGCGGGCTGGTTGGCGAAGTCGAGGCCGAGCTGGTCGCTGACCTTGCCGTCGCCGCCGTAGAGCCCGGCGAAGTACTCCAGCGCCTTCACTCCCTCGGGCGAGTTCCAGGTGACCTCCTTGCCGTCGGCCGACAGCAGCTCGCCGCCCTCCGACCCGATCAGCCCCTGGAAGCTCTGCACCCGCTGGATCTTGGCGGACTGAAGCATCAGGCCCGCCTGCTGGATCGCTCCACCGTCGCGTACGGTCAGCTTCCTCGCCGCCTCGGCGGCCTCCGTCCAGGTGGCCGGCTCGGTGACACCGGCCTTGCCGAGCAGGTCCTTGCGGTAGGCGACGAGGACGCCGCTGCCGCCCAGCGGGATCAGGTACTGCCCGCCGGCCACCTGGCCGCTCGCCAGATAGGGCGCGAGGTCGGTCCTGTCCGCCTCGGGCAGGGCGGCGATCCGGGCGTCGAGCGGCTCGATCCGCTTGGCCGCGGCGAAGCCCGCGGCGGCGGCCGGACCGTGGCCGAACACGTCGGGGGCGTTGTTGCCGGCGAAACCGGCGTTGAGCTTGGGCGACATCTGGGCCCAGTCGACGAAGGTCACCTGGACCCTCGTCTTGTTGGCGGACTCGAACTCGGGCACCAGCTTCTTGGTGACGAGCTCGATCTCCGGGGCGGAGTTGCCGGGGAACCAGACGGTCAGCGTGCCGGCCGTGTCCCCGCCGCCGCCGCTCCCGCTGCCGCCGCCCGTCCCGCAGGCCGTCGCGGCGAGAAGAACGCCCGCGCCGACCGCGACGGCGAGGAATCCGCGTCTGCCGACGGCTGTCCACCGGTTGGTGATCATGATTTTCTCCTGTTTCGGAGTATGGGGGGTTTCGAGGTGTGGGAGGCCGGCTCCCGGCGCTGGATCGCCGGGAGCTGGGAATGTTCGATTGTGGTCAGGCTCCGGGGGGAATGATCATGTGATCTGTGGTCAGGCTCTGGGCGGGCCGATCATGTGATCGTCGGGGAGGCCGCAGGGCAGCAACCGCTGGTGGTCGCCGGGGGCGTCGGAACCGGCCAGGATCCGGGTGAGCATCTTCACCGCGCCCCGGCCCATCTCGTTGCGGGGGATCCGCAGGCTGCTCCAGCCGCTCTCGGTCATCGTCACCAGGACGACCACCGACATGTCCGCGGGAGCGGCCAGGCCGCGCTCGCCCAGCGCGGCGACGAGCTGCCTGGCCAGGGGCTCGTTCTCGGCCAGGACGGCGGTGACGCCGCCGGCGTGCGCGGCGTCGACCCAGGCGGGGTCGAGCTGCGACGTGACGTACATCAGCTCGGGCAGCCCCGCGTCGGCGCAGCCGGCCCGGTAGCCGGCCTCCTTGTCGAGGAAGACCTCCATCCGGTCCGGTCCCGTGACGTAGGCGATGCGCCGGTGGCCCAGCGCGGCGAGCCTGCCGACGGTGTCCCTGGTGGCGCTGGCGTAGTCGGCGCCGACCCAGGCTATCTCGGTGCCGGGCACGGTCCTGCGCCCTATGTGAACGAAGGGGTATCCCTCGGCGGCGAGTCTGGCCAGCTCGGTGGAGCCGGGCTCGACGCCGAGCAGCACGCTGCCGTCGGCGAGCGCGAGCCGGTTCACCCCGTCGCTGTAGACCCGGCGGCGGCCGTCGAGATCCTCGGTGGAGGCGAACAGCACCAGGTCGTAGCCGTCCGCGACGGCCTGCTGCTCGATGCCGACCAGGAACTCGTGGTAGAAGTCCAGCTGGTCGAGCGGGAAGATCGACTCGAAGGTGTAGACCCCGAGCAGCCGGTTGCGCTTCCCGCGCAGGCTGCGGGCCGCCGGGTTGGCGACGTAGCCGAGCTGGCGCACCGCCTCCAGGACGCGCTGGACGGTCTGCTCCGGGATCCCGGTCTCCGGACCCCGGCCGTTGATGACCGCGGAGACCGTCGCCTGGGAGACGCCCGCGAGCTTGGCCACGTCGGCCTGACGGGCCCGGCGCCGCACTCCGTCCATCGCGATCTCCTGATTCGTATCAGTTGAGGGGGAACAGCCAGGAGAGGGTGGCTGGCTGATTCGTATTGGCGAAACCGTTGCAAGTCGGACGGGGCGCTGTCAACACTCTCGGCGAAAGAATCTTGAAATGTGCCGGAAATCTGCTCTTGACGATCGTGAAGGCTGCGGATTATCTTCCCGTTACGAATCGGGGGAGCTCATGTTTCTGCAGGTCAAGTATTACTAATACGAATCAGAGGTATCAGCGTGGGGCTCCCCGAAGCCGCAGTCGTCCTGGCGCTCGCCGCCGCCCTGCTCCTGCCCCGGCCCGCCCACGCGGCCGGGACCGTCCACCACGCCGGCGCCGGCACGGCCGGGACCGTCCACGGCGCCGTCGTCGACGTGACCGGGAACGTCCACGGCACCGGCACCGGCACCGGCACCGGCACCGGCACCGGCACCGGCACCGGCACCGGCACCGGCACCGGCACCGGGACCACCTACTACGTCGACGCGACCGGCGGCTCCGACGGCGCGGCCGGGACCTCGCCCTCGGCCGCCTGGAAGACGCTCGGCAAGGTCAACGCCCAGACCTTCGGTCCGGGCGACAGCGTCCTGCTCAGGTCCGGCGGCGTCTGGACCGGCCAGTACCTCGACCTGCACGGCTCGGGTGCGGCCGGGGCGCCGATCGTCCTCGGCCAGTACGGCACCGGCGCGAAGCCCCGCATCGACTTCGCCGACACGGCCGTCGACGGAGAGGGCTTCGGGGTGCGGCTGAAGAACGTCTCGCACTGGGAGATCGGCGGGCTCGAGATCACCAGCGGACAGCAGCCCACCGACCGGCGGCGCAGCGGGGTCCTCGTCGTCGGCGAGGGCGCCGGCGCGGGGGACTTCACCCACATCCACGTCAAGAACACCTACATCCACGACGTGTTCGGCACCGACCGGCGGACCGGCGGGATCAACTTCCACGCCCGCGGGACCTCCACCGGGCCCGAGAGCACCTGGACGGACGTGCTCATCGAGGGCAACACCGTCGACAACGTCGCCGACACCGGCATCCAGACCATGACCGACGCGCTGCTCAACACCACGTGGGCGCACGACCTCGACGCCTTCCGCGACCTGGTGATCCGCGGCAACACCGTCACCCGGATCCACCGCGACGGGATCCTCGTCCGGTCCGGGCTGGCCCCGCTCGTCGAGCGCAACACCACCGACCGGATCGGCGAGTCCACCACCTCGACCCTGCCCTACCTCGACGACATCGCGGTCGTCGCCGCGCAGTGGATGTACGCCACGACCGACGCGGTCTTCCAGTTCAACCAGGCCTTCCGCACCCGCAGGCTCGACGGCGACGGCCAGCCCTGGGACTTCGACCAGCGGGTCTACCGCAGCGTCTACCAGTACAACTACAGCCAGGACAACGAGGGCGGCACGCTGCTCGTCATGGACCAGACCGACGACAACGTGTTCCGCTACAACATCTCCCAGAACGACCTGGACCGCAGCGTCGGAGTGTTCCACCTGGTCAGCGGGTCGGGCGACCTGAAGGTCCACAACAACGTCTTCTACCGCTCGGCCGGGCAGACGGGCCAGATGACCGGGACGTCGACCGGCAAGGTGGCCTACACGAACAACATCTTCGTCAACCAGGGGAGCGGGGCCTACAGCATCAGCGGCAACGTCACCTACGACCACAACCTCTACTCGGGCACCAACGCCGCCCAGCCCAACGACCCATACAAGATCATCGCCAGCCCGCGGTTCGTCGCGGCGGGCGGCGCGTCGGGACTGGCCTCCGCGGGCGCCTACAAACTCCAGCCGGGCTCGCCCGGGATCGACAGCGGTGTCGCGGTCTCCTCACCCGGCGCTCAGGACTTCTTCGGAACCGCGCTCTACCAGGGCTCTCCCGACCGGGGCGCGCACGAGTCGGCCGCGGCGCCCGCCACCACCCTGCTGTCGGACGACTTCGGCGACGGCGACGCGGCGGGCTGGACGAGCACCGGCGGTTCGTGGTCGGTCGCGAACGGCGCGTACTCCCAGACCTCCACCGCCGCCGCGGAGAGCCTCTCCGTCACCGGCTCCGCCGGCTGGACCGACTACACCGTCCAGGGACGGGTCCGGCTGGACAACGCGAGCGCCAACGCGGGCCTGGTCCTCCGGTACGCCGACGCCGCCAACTTCTACCTGTTCCGCCTCAACGACGGAACCGACACCGCCGACCTGTACAGGAAGGTCGGCGGTACCCTGACACAGGTCGCCGGCGCCTCCGTCCCGATCACTCCCGGCGTGTTCCGCACGCTCAAGGCGACCGTGTCCGGCTCGACCGTCACCGGCTTCGTCGACGGGAACCAGGTGCTCACCTGGACCGCCCCCGCCACCGAGCTGACGACCGGCAAGGTCGGTCTCCGCATGCACTCGAGCACCGCGACCCTCGACGACCTGCGGGTCACGGCGCCCTAGGACTCCCGGCGAAGCGCGTGCGTGACCATCCGGACGTACGTCGCCGGGAGTTCCCGGGGCGCCGCGGCGATCGGCCGGGCGCGCGGGCAGATGCTCGCCTTGAAACGCCACTGGACGATCGGTTCCAGGGGTTGGTGGTCGTAGGCGGTCGGCGAGCGCAGCACGGGCTGTCCGTTCTGGTCGTCGTGCGGGAAACGGCGGGAACCACCTCTCCGGTGAGATCGCCCGCGCTTTCGGCGACCACCGATCGTCCGCGCGCCCGTACCGGAGTTCCGCGCCCGTACCGGAGTCTCACCTCTCCGATCGGCCTGACAACTTGCCGTGCCTATCGAATATCGATACATTCCCATCGTTAGTCGATTGAAGGGGAGACGATGGGAAAGTTGACAGTGCTCGCGCTGCGCGCCGTGCTCGTGGTGCTGCTCGCCGGCTCGGTGTTCGTACAGGCGGTGATGGTGCCGTTGCTGGCCATCGACATGGAGCAGCTCAACCCGGACTACGCGTACCTGCGCACCCCGTTTCTCGTGATCACGGTCCTGGGTGTCGTGACGGTCCAGGTCGTCCTGGTCTGCGTGTGGCGGCTCGTGACGATGGTGCGACGCGGAACCGTGTTCTCCCACGCCGCCTTCCGGTACGTGCACATCGTGATCGGCGCGCTCGTGGCGGCCGCCCTCGTGGTGTTCGCGTACGCGGTCCTCCTGGCGCCCGGCGAACCCGTCGCCCCGGGGGTGGTCCTCCTGATATGCGGGGTCGTCGTGGCGATCCTGGGGGTCGCGCTCATCGTGCTCGTGCTGCGGATGCTGCTCGCCCAGGCCGTCGCGCGCGACGTCGAGGCGGCGCGGATGCGGGCCGAGCTGGAAGAGGTGATCTGATGCCGATCACCGTCGACATCGACGTGATGCTGGCCAAGCGGAAGATGTCCGTGGGCGAGCTCGCGGACCGCGTCGGTATCACGCCCGCCAACCTGGCGGTGCTCAAGAACGGCCGTGCCAAGGCGGTGCGCTTCACGACGCTCGCCGCGCTCTGCGAGGTGCTGGAGTGCCAGCCGGGCGACCTGCTGCGCTGGGAGGTCAGGGAGGACGGTGACGCGGCGGACGGGTGACGCCGGCCGTCGGCGACGGTGGTCATGACCGGTGCGTCGTCACCGCTTCGGGCGAGACCTGTTCGAAGACGGACCCTGATAAAGGCTCTGACCTGTGTCGACAGGTCAGGGCCTCTTGCGTTTCCGGGAACGGTGTCGGGTGGCTCCGGGCCCGGGCGCCGGGTCCGCGGTGCCTCGCCGAGCCGGCCGGCGGGCGGCGCGTGCCGTCGGTGGTCATTCCCCGCTCGATCCCTCCTGCCAGGCCGAGGGCGCCGCTGAGCCCGGCGAGGAGGAGCGGCGGGCTCGCGATGGAACGACCGGTGGAACCGGATGGAACACCTTAGGGGTGTCCGGCTCGTCAGCCCTTCTCCCGAGGGGAGATCGGCGCGTTCCACGGGCGCCGAGGTGATCCGGGCCGAGACGCGAGCCGGGGAACACCTCGCAGGCTGCCCGGTCCGGGGCCTTCGCCGGCCTCTCTCCGCACGGAGAGCGGGCCGTACGGCAGGTGATCCACACAAGACCATCGAAAGGAACACAAGTGAGTGAGCACATTCCCACCGCACGCCAGATGGCGGGCGGCACCGCGTACGAACCCCGCAGGCCGGGGACGCTGCTGGCCGCGACCCTGGCCACCGCGGTGGCCGCGGCGTCCATGCTGTCGTCGGCGGCGGTCTCCCTGATCGCGGGCAGAAGCCTGCTGCGGAGCTACGTGCACGACGAACTCGGCGTCGAGGTCGGCTCGGATGCCGTGGGCTCCGTCGTGGACGCCGCGGTGGAGGCCGCCTTCGGCTCCCTCCAGGCTCGGGCGTACGTCTGGCTCTTCTTCGCGGTGATCTTCGTCCTGCTCCTGCTGCCCGTCCGCGACGGCAGGACGTGGGCCCGGGTCGCGCTGAGCGTCCTCACCCCCGTCGCCGTCCTTCTCGGACTGCGGGACCTCACGGACATGGTGTCCCCGATCACCGGATTCCTGGCCGCCCTGGCCACCCTGGGCGCGCTGCTGGCCGTCGTGGCGTGCTGGCTTCCCGCGACCAACCGCTACGTCAGGACGCGCAAGCAGTCGCGTCGGTCCCAGCCCCGATGAACAACGGAGGAACGATGATGTCCGCAGTCAAGAGAGTCGCCCGCCTGGCCGCCGCGCTGGGCGCCGCCACGGCGCTGACCGTGGGTCTCGCGGCCGCGCCCGCCCAGGCCGCCGACGTACCCGGCGCCCTGACCGCCCGGCTGACGATCACCAAGGAGGCGGCCGGCTGCAGGGTCCTCACCTTCGGCAAGGTCGGCATGACGCAGGCCCAGGCGCAGTACCTGGTCGACAACGGCGCGACGGCTCAGGTCGAGATCTGGGGCGAGGACGCCGTCTACGACAACCGGCTGTACAAGGCGGGCAACGCGCAGTTGAGCGCGGGATCGGATCGGAACGGGGGAGGGCTGATCATCATCTCCGCCCCCACGATCCGGTGCTCTCTCCTCGACGAGGACGATTCCTCGCTGGAGGGAGCCGGTGACGAGATCTACGCCAAGGTCGTCTTCAACGCCCCCGGATACTCCCGCATGACGAAGAGGACGAACACGGTGCACGGCCGTTACTGATCCCGGATCCCGGGCCGGGGGCGCGGGGCCACCCTCTGGTGAGCGGCCGGAAGGCCACGGGGGCGGGGCCGGTGGTGGCCGCCCCGCGGGCCCGGGCGGCCGGAGCCCGTGAGGCGGTCGCGGCGGGGCGTCGCCGAGACCGCGAAACCGGGCCGGGGGTGGGTGCCACGGGGGGTCGGACCCCGGTGAGGTCATGCGGCGGGTACGGCGATTCGCACGCAAGGATGTTGCAAGACGAGTGCAACCGCCCGGCGGCAGCCTGATCGCACACCGATCCGAGGAGTCCCGACATGCCCGCCGCTGTGGAGATCGCCACGGACGCCGTCGACCGTGCGGCCCCCGCCTCGCCCGCCGGCCCGGCGGGGCATGCGTCCTGCCTCACCGAGAGCTGACGCCCGTCGTGGATCGCCGGCCACCGGTCCTGGTCCATGACCCGGCCCACGACAAAACGGACAGGGGGTGGCGAGGCCCCGTGTCCCGCCGGTCCCGTACCGGCGGCTGCCTGCCGTACCACGGGATGACGCCGGCGCCGGCGGAGGGCGACAGCGGGTCGCTGCTTCTCGCCGGGGCACACGCCCGGTGCGTCGAGGGTGACCTGAGGTCCAGCCGGGAGTGCTTCGACGCGGCGTACCGCGCGGCCGAGAGCGAGGGCGACGGTCAGGCGATGGCCCTCGCGGCGTTGGGACTGTCCGGCCTGTGGGTGCACGAACACCGTGGTGTCATGGCCGCCGCGTCGATCGAGGCGCGTCTGCGGCATGCGTTGTCGGTGGTGGACCCGCGGTCGTTACCGGCGCTTCGGCTCAGGGTACGGCTGGCCGCCGAGGCCGACTACCGGTCGGGCGGGCACACCGCCGTCCTCGCCGCGCTGGAGGAGGCCAGGCGGACGGGCGATCCGACGGCGTGGACCGAGGCGGTCAGCCTGGCCCACCACTGCCTGCTGGGTCCCGGTCAGAGCGAGATGCGGCACGAGCTCGCCCGGGAACTGATCGCCGCGGGCTTCCGGACCTCGTGCCGTGGCGATCTGCTGATGGGATTGCTGTGGCGCACCGTCGACCACGTTCTCGACGCGGACCCGCACGCGGAACGCCACCTGGCGGAACTGCGCGGCCTGCTGGCCCAGCAGGACCACCTGGCGATCGGGTTCGTGGTGCGCGCGATCGATGTGATGCTCGGCATCCGCGCGGGGCGGCTGGAACAGGCCGAGGCCGAGGCGGCCGCCTGCGCCGAACGGGGAAGGCGGGCCGGCGACGCGGACGCCGCCGGCTGGTACGGCGCGCAGATGGTGGCCATCCGCTGGTACCAGGGCCGCATCGCCGAGCTGGTTCCGATGCTGGCCGAGGAGGTGAACTCGCCGACGCTCAGCGCCGTGGACAACTCCTACCTGGCCGCGCTGGCGGTCGCCGCGGCCAACGCCGGAGACCACCGGCAGGCGGCCGGCGCGCTGGCGCGGCTGCGGGGCGGCGATCTGGCCCTGCTGCCCCGATCCAGCAGCTGGCTGGTGACCATGCACGGCGTCGTGGAGGCCGCGCACCTGCTGGGGGACACCGAGGCCTCGGCGGCGGCCTACGAGCTGCTCGGCCCGTTCGCCAGGCTTCCGATGGTGGCCAGTCTCGGCGTCGCGTGCTTCGGCTCCGCCCGGCACGCGCTGGGCGTGGCCGCGCTGACCATGGGCGACGCCCAGCGGGCGGCCGAGCATCTGCAGATGGCCGTACGGGGCAATCTGGCCATGGGGCACTGGCCGGCGGCGGTCCTGTCGCGCGTGCGGTGGGCGCAGGCGCTGGTGCTCCGGGCCGGGACCGGGGACGCCGCCGAGGCGGGCCGGCAACTGGAGGTCGCCACGAGCGAGGCGGCCGAGCTGGGCATGGTCCTGCCCGGTGGAAGGGGACCGCACGCCGCCGTCACCGCCGCCACCGCCGCCGGGCACGGCGGGCGGCGACCCCTCATGGAGTGCCGGCGCGAAGGCCGCCGGTGGAGGATCGGGCTGGGCTCGCGAAGCGCGCACGTCGAGCACAGCCTGGGGATGGCCTACCTCGCGATCCTGCTCGCCAACCCCCGATACGAGATTCCGGCCATCGAGCTGGCCGCGGGCCCGGTACCGCGCGACGGGGCGGCCGTGGACGCCGGCACCGCCCAGCCGGCCCTGGACGAGGAGGCCATCAGGGCCTACCGCAAGCGGCTGTCACTGTTGCAGGAGGAGATCGACGGATACGAGTCGGCCAACGACGTCGTCCGGGCCGAGCGGCTGCGGGACGAGCGCGACTGGCTGATCGACGAGCTGGCGTCCGCGACCGGTCTGGCCGGACGGACCCGGAACTTCACCGGCAACGAGGAACGCGCCCGCGTCTCGGTCGGCAAGGCCCTCCGGCGCGCCGTCAACCGCATCGCCGCCGCCGACCCGGTCCTCGGCGAGGAACTGCGCATGACACTGCGAACCGGACGGCTCTGCTGCTACCAGCCGGCATAGCCTCTGCGGGCACCGGCCGGTACGGTTCTGCGGGACGCCCGGCCGGGAGTGCGTCAGCCGTCGTCCCCATCCTCGACCAGCGAGGTGGTGAAGCATTCCGGGGACCAAGAATTCAAGGGCTACGCTCCCGGCGCGAATCCCGTGCCACTCTGATCAGGCATAGGAGCCGAAGGGAATTCCGGCCGGCCGCGGGAATGGCTGGAATGACATGGCGACCAGAACGGCGAAGCTGCGCGTCGTTCGGTGAGGAGCCCGGGGTCAGAGATCGCCGAGATCGCCGAGCGGTTTCGTCCAGTAATCCCGATCGCGGGACTCGTCCCCGAAGCGGGCGAGCGCGTCGGGGGCGGAATGGCCGGGGCCGATGACGATGTGCATGATCTCGTTGAAGGTCTTGAACGCGTCGTCGTCACCTGCCCGCATCTCCATGTGGTTCATGAGCCGATACCAGTGCTTCTGCTCGTGCTCGATCAGGGGCAGGAGCTGTTCGCGGCTGAGGGTGCGGGCTTCCTCGACGGTGAGCCGTTTGAAGCGTGCCATGCATTGATTGTTCCATCCGGAAATCTGGCATTCGCGGTCTCGCCCGTCTTCGTTCCGTCCCTGTCCGGTTCGCGTCTCATGTTCCGCCGACACAGCGGCGTCTCACGCAGCCTGCCGTCCGAACGCGACCCTGCGAGGCCGTGTGAGGCGAACCGGTCCGGTGACGCCGTCGTGAGCAGCTCGCTACGCCGGTGTCCGGACGCGCAGGGCCTGGATGAACCAGTCGAGCACCGGCGTCAGGCTTTCCGGGGCCGGCCAGCCGTTGATCACCGCGAGCAGCCGGAGGTACGACTCCCTGCGGGGGTCGTTCGCGCTCTCCAGCCGGACCAGCAACCGGCGCCTGAGGCCGGCGTCGTCGGGGAGGCCGACGACGTGCGCGTACCGTGCCGTGACCGCCGCGACGACCGGATCGCTCAGGGGCGAGGCCGGGGCGATACCGGCCGCCAGGGCGGGGCCCGCCTGGTCGCGGACCAGCGCGACGGGATCGCGGCGCGGGCCGGCGGCGTCGTCCCGGGCGCGCTCGGCCGCGTGCTGCTCGGCCAGGCGCCGCATGACACCGCGAAACCCCGGGTCCCGGGACAGCTCGGCCAGTTCCACCCAGGCCTCGACCTGCGCGGGTTCGGGGTCGTCGGGCAGTTCGGGGGTCATCGTGCGCCTGATCCCCGCGAATCCGGGGTCGGCGTCCAGGCCGCCGAAGGCGGCGTCGAGGAAGTCGCCGATCAGGCGCCGGCGTTCGTCCTCGGAGAGCTTTGCCAGTTTGTGCATGAGATCCATCTCCTCGGGGGTGGACCCGCGCCTGGTCACCGCCGTCAGCACCGCGCGCCGCAGGCGCAGAGTCCGGATCTGCACCGCCAGCGCCTCGGCGTGCGCCGCGGCCACCTCGGGAAGCGAGATCTCCCGGTCCACGACCCTGCGGATCGTGGGAAGGTCCACTCCCAGGTCGCGCAGCGTCCGTACGAGGTCCAGGCGTGCGACGGCGTCGATGCCGTAGAGGCGGTGACCGGCCGGGCTGCGGCCGGTCGGCGGCACGATCCCGCGGTCGGAGTAGAACCGAACGGTCTTGACCGTCAGCCCGGTCCGCCGGGCCAGGTCACCGATCGAGTAGAGCGTGTCGCCGTCCATGCCCCCACCCTGGCGCCTCCCTCCAGGGGAGGTGCAAGCAGGAGGTACGAGCCCGCGCGGCGTCAGCGGGTCGCGGCGGCCATACGCAGGCCCAGGACGATGAGAACGGTGCCGCTGACGGCCTCCAGCCGGCGACGGATCACGGGCCTGCGGAACCACGCGCCCGCGCGCCCCACCACCGCCGCCAGGGTGAGGTACAGGGCGATCTCGACGGCCACCTGCAGGAGCGCGAGGAGCGCGGTGGTGGAGAACAGCGGCCGGTCGGCCGGTACGAACTGGGGGTAGAAAGCGATCATGAAGGCCGCGGCCTTCGGGTTGGCGAGCATCACGAGGGCGCCCTCGCCGAAGGCTCTCCACCAGCCGCCCCGCCTCGGGCCGGGCGGCGTGTCTTCGGCGGACTCCCGCGCGGGCCCGGCCGCCCGGATCCGCCACGCGGTACGCCACGCCTTCAGCCCGAGGTAGAGCAGGAAGCCCGCACCGACCACGCGGAGAACGACGAAGGCCACTTCCGAAGCGGCCACCAGGGCGGCCAGGCCGGCGGCGGCGAACAGCGCCCAGGCGTACAGACCGGCCTCCAGGCCCAGCACCGTCGGCACCGCTCCCCGGAAACCGTGCAGCGCGGCACGGCGCAGGATCAACGCCATCGCGGGACCCGGTGACGCCGAGATCAGCACGACGGCGACGACGAAGGCGGGCAGGGACGCGACGAGATCCATGAGCCGATCATGCTCGTGGCCGTCGCTCCCGCTCAACCCCTTTTCCGGCGGGAGAATCCTCTTTCCGGCGGGAGAATCCTCGCCCCCGGCCGGTCGCGGGCTGGTGCGCCGCGACCGGCCGGGGGCGAGGTCACATGGCGGAGCGGTGTCACCCGCGTCCGGTCAGGGGCGGTTCACGGTCCGTCAGTGGCCCGCCACCACGAACCGGCCGGTGAGCGGGCCCAGTTCCACGGTGTACGTACCCGCGTCGCTCCGGCGCGCGTCGAACGAGAGCCGCACAGCCCTGTCGGCGCGGACCTGCACGGTCTGCCGCCGTTCGACCTCGCCGTCGACCCGCAGGACGGCGTCGTACCCGCCCGCCCTCTCTCCCACGTTCTTCACCCACGCGGTGATCCGCACCGGGCGGCCGGGGCGGGTGTGGTCCGGGCTGACGTCGAGGCCGGCCAGGGCGAAGCGCGGCTCGGGTCCCGGAGTCCGGTCGTGGACGAAGATGTCGGACTTCCGGTTGGTGTCGTCACCGACGAGGTTGGCGGAGTTGCTCTCGAAGGCGACGTACCGCCCGTCCCCGCTGATCGACGGTATGCCGGCCGAGCCGTCACCCTCGACGTCCTTGGGACCCGCGGAGACCCGCGTGGTGGTGCCCGCCTTGAGGTCGCGCACGTACACGTCCGTCCGCCCGTTGGTGTCACCGCCGGCGAGGTTGGTGGCGTAGGTGTAGAACGCCACGGTCTGCCCGTCGTCACTCAGTGACGGGGCGAAGGACCAGTCGTTGGCCATGCTCCCGTCGGACGCCGCCGACGCGAGCCTCCTCGTGCCGGTCTGCCGGTCGTGGACGTAGATCTGGTACCCCTCGAGCCCGCCGCTCGCGGTGAAGACCACCATCCGCCCGTCGGCACTGATCGACGGGCTGCTCGCCTCCCTCGCGTCCGGCGCGGGGATCAGCTCGGTCTTCCCGGTCTGCCGGTCGCGGACGAAGACGTCGCCGTGCCCGTTGGTGTCTCCCGGCACGAGGTCGGTGGCCTGGCTCTCGAAGGCGACGAAGCGGCCGTCGGCGCTGATCGACTGCTCGCGCGAGTTCCCGTCACCCGTGGCGCCGCCGGTCCCGACCGAGACGGCCTCGGTCTTCCCGGTGCTCCGGTCGCGGACGAAGACGTCGGTCCGGCCGTTGACGTCCCCGGGCACGAGGTTGGTGGCGTCGCTGTTGAAGACGGCGAACCGGCCGTCGGCGCTGAACGAGGGGGACGAGGACAGCCCGTCGCTCTGGCCGCCGTCGGAGGCCACCGAGACCCGCTCGGTCTTCCCCGTCTCCCGGTCGTGCGCGAAGGCGTCGGTCTGCCCGTTGGTGTCCCCGGCCACGAGGTTGGTGGCCCCGCTGCCGAACCCGACGAGGCGCCCGTCCGCGCCGATGGTGGGACTCAGCGAGAAGCCGTCGCTCTGGGCGCCGTCCGAGGCCACCGAGACCCGCTCGACCGCCCGGGTACGCAGATCGGTCACGAAGATGTCGAGGTCGTTGTTGGTGTCGTCGGCGACGAAGCCGGACCCCGGGCTGGCGAACGTCACCACCTCGCCGTCGGCGCTCATCTTCGGCCACCACGCCTCGCCGTTGCCCTGGCGGCCGTCCGAGGTCACCGAGACGCGCTCGGTGGCCAGGGGCCGGGGGAGGGCGAAGTCGGCCCGCGCGGGCTTCGTCCCGCGTACGGTGACCTTCGCGGGCTCCGACCTCGACACGTCGGGAGCCGCCGCGGCGACCTGGTGGTCGCCCTCGGGCACGTCGTCGATCGTGTACCGGCCGTTGAGGTCCGTCGTCGCCACGAGGCTGTCGGGCACGCCGAGCACCGTGACCTTCGCGCCCGGCACCGTCGAGCCGGTCGGGCCGTAGCTCACCTGCCCCGAGATCCTCCCCCAGCGGGTCCGGTCAAGCGCGACGCGGACGTCGGAGAAGCGGTTCGCCGTGACGCTGACCCTGGCCGTCTCCTGCCGGTAGCCGAACCTGGACAGCGTCAGGTCGTACGACCCGGCGGCCAGCCGCACCTCGAACCGTCCGCGCTCGTCGGTCTCGACGGTCCGGCCGGTGTCCGTCCGGGTGACCGTCACGCCGGCGAGCGGCTCGCGCGTCCTCTCGTCGGTGACGACGCCCCGGACGCCGCTCGCGAGAGCCGCCTCCGCGACGGCGGCGTACGCGTCGATCCGTCCCGCGCCGAAGCGCGGGTTCGGGCGCTCGCCGTAGCGCTCGTCGAAGAAGGACGTACCGGCCAGGATGCCCAGCGCCTCGTCGACGCCGAGGTCACGGCGGGCCTCGACCATCAGCGCGACCGTGCCCGAGACGTGCGGGGTCGCCATCGAGGTGCCGCTCAGCGATCCGTACTCGCCGCCCGGCAGGGCCGAGAGCACGTCCACGCCGGGTGCCGAGACGTCGGGGACGACGTACGACTCGGGCCACTCGGCGGGCGCGTCGATCCAGTCGGTCCTGCGGACCACCCCGCCGCAGGAGAACTCCGGTACGTCGTCACCCGCGTCGGTGGCGCCGACGGACACGGCCTCGTAGACGTTGCCGGGACTGCCCGACCCTCCTTCGAGGCACTCGTTGCCGATGGCGAAGGACGGGAAGGCGCCGGCCAGGTAGATGTTCCTGGCCGGTTCGATCATCTCGTCGGAGTAGCCCTCCGCGCCCAGCGACATGCTGACGACGTCGGCGGGCTTCCCCGCGGGGGTGCCGTCGGCGGCGTACGGCGCGATCGCCCACTGCATGCCGGCGATCACCTGGGCGAGCGTTCCGTTGCCGCCGGGAATGACCAGGCCCGCCATCAGCTCGGCGCCGGGCGCGACACCGATCTGCGTGCCCGACGCGTTCCCGCCGGCGATCGTGCCCGCCACGTGCGTGCCGTGGTAGCTGCTGTCGTGGGGTGAGGAGGGCACCGGCTTCCCGTCCGGGCCGAACTCGATCCAGCCTCCCGGGTAGGACGGGTCCGAGGCGTTGTCGGTGACGAGCTTGCCGGTGAGGTCGGGGTGGGCGATGTCGACACCGGTGTCGAGGACCGCCACGCGCACGCCGTCACCGGTGAGCCCGCGCTCCTTTCGCACCCGGTCGGCGCCGATCTTCTCGATGCCCCAGGCCGATTCCCCTTCCTTGGCTTTCGCGGCGCTGCGCGGCGCGGGCGGGGCCTTGAGCTCGAAGTTGGGGATGATCCGGTCCACCAGGGCGAGCGCGGCCAGCGCCTCCAGGGTGGCGGGTTTAGCCCGGACGAGGACCATGTTCTTGATCCAGAACGTGTTGAGCACCTGGTCCCCGTGGGACTCGACCAGCCGGACGACGGGGGCCTGCACGGCATCGGCCGTCTCGGCCAGGGCCTTCCGCGCCTCGCCCGGCGAGGGGGCCGTCGACCGGAGGCCGGAGGCCGCGCCGAGCACGACGACGGCCTCGACGCGGTCGTCGGCACGCGCGCCGGCGGTCCTCGTCCGGTCGATCAGCTCAGGGGCGATCTTTCCTCGCCGGCCCGGCTCCGCGGGGGGCTTCTCAGCCGTGGCCGGGCTCGCTGCCGTGGCCGGGCTCGACGGCAGGACCGCGGCGAGTGATCCCAGGACGAGGAGTGCGGCGAGTGACAGGCGTTGCCCGCGAGATCGTAGGGCGGACAGCGACATGGGGGACTCCTTCGTTCAGGTGCGCGCTGTGGTGCCCCTGAACGCTGGCATCAGCTGTCATCCCCTGACAAGCTGGGTCAGAGGCGAGTTCCTGTCAGGTGACGTAAACACGACAGGCGAAGTGGCGGGCTGCTCCCGGTGCCGGAGCTCACCGTACAGGCAAGGAGAGTGTGATGCTTGAGGCGATCGGGTTGAGCCGGCAGGACGAGGCGGTGTACGACGCACTCGTCCGCAGAACGCAGGCGACGGTCTCCGAACTCGTCCATGACTGTCATCTCCCGGTGTCAGCCGCGAGGCGGACGTTGCGCTCGCTCGTCGACCTCGGCCTGGCCACCCGTTCCACGGGGCGCCCCGTTCGCTATGTCGTCGTCTCACCGGACAGCGGGCTGGAGGCCGTGCTGCGCGAGCGCGAGGCCGGGCTGCGCGACGTCCGCCTGCACATCGGGACGCTGGTCAAGATGTACCGCGCGGGCACCCGGTTCGCCCATCCGGGCGACCTGATCGAGATCGTCTCGGGACGCGACGAGGTCAACCACCACTGGGTGCAGATGCAGCAGAACACCCGGACCCAGATGCGGGGGTTCGACCGCCCGCCCTACGCCGCCCCGCAGGCGCACACGGAGCCGAACCACGTGGAACTCGCCCTGCTGAAGCGGGGGGTGAAGTACCGGGTCATCTACGACAGGAGCGCGCTCGCGCTTCCCGGCTGGCTGGACGACGTCACGGCCGGGATGCGGCACGGGGAACAGGCCAGGATCGCCGCGGACCTGCCGATGAAACTGGCCATCTCCGACGACCGGCTCGCCATCATCCCGCTGCTCCGGCCGGTGGACGACATGATCGCGGCGTCCTACGTGATCCACCCCTCCCCGCTCCTGGACGCGCTGGTGGCCCTCTTCGAGACGACGTGGACACGCAGCGTCCCGGTCCAGCTGAACTCACCCGACGCGGAGGTGCTGTCCGAGGAGGAGGCGAGACTGCTGACCCTGCTGGCGTCGGGGGCGACCGACAAGGCCGCCAGCCGGGCCCTGGGATGGAGCGAGCGCACCGTGCAGCGGCACGTCACCAAGCTGATGCAGCGCGTCGGGGCGCAGACCCGGTTCCAGGTCGCGATGGAGGCCACCCGGCGCGGCTGGATCTAGAACCTGCTCGAAGTGGCTCACCGACACTCGAAGTGGCTCACCGACACTCGAAGTGGCTCACCGACACGACCCACTCCGGCACGGAGGCCCAGATTCAGGCCCTACGCCTTCGGGAACTCCGGGGCTTTCAGAGCCGCCGGGGCTTTCGCGGCCTCCGGGGCCTCCGGGGCTTTCGCGACCTCCGCGCCGAAGTGGGCGGCGTGCTCGGCGGCCCACTCCGCGAACGAACGCGGCTCGCGACCGGTGATCTCACGCACCGCGGGCGAGACGGAGGCGGACTCGGGAGGCGGGTCGCGCTGCCAGGAGACGAGAAGCTCGATGAGCTCCTCACCGTGTCCCGCCTGCCGCCAGCGCCGGCGCGCCTGCTCCTCGGTGAGCTCGACGAGGCGAAGCGGACGGCCTGTCGCCTCCGCGATCGCGGCCAGGCGCTGACGCCGGCTGAGCGGCTGAGGCCCCGTGAGCACATATGTCCTCCCCGTGTGGCCGCCGCGCACGAGCACCGCCGCCGAAACGGCGCCGACGTCCGCCTCGTCCACGACCCCGCCCGGAACGTCGGCGAACGGCTCACGCACCTCGCCCTCCGCCCTGATGGCCGACGCCCAGGCCAGCGTGTTGCCCATGAAGTCGACCGGCTGCAGCCTGGTCCACTCGACGCCACTCGCCGCGAAGGCCTCCTCCACCGGACCCACCTGACCGTTCCACAGCAGCGCGACCCGCCGCACTCCGGCCCTCTCCGCCAGCCTGGCCAACTCCGGTCCGGTCCGCAGCGTGGCGTAGTCGTCGCCGCCCACGGTCAGCAGGTGCACGCCCTCGACGCCGTCGAAGGCCGGCCCCAGCGTGCCGGGATCGGTGAGATCGCCCCGCACCACCTCCACGGACTCCGGCAGGCCGGCCCCGGCCGGATCCCTGGTGAGCGCACGCACCCTTTGACCCGCGCGGAGCAGGTGGCCGACCACGTGCCGACCGACCTTGCCCGTCGCTCCGGTCACCAGAAACGTCATTGGCTTACCTCTCTGTGGACGAGAGGCCGACGTTATGTCCCATCCCGCTCCTGCCGCATCGGACCATGGACCTAGGACCGGCCTGGAGGCGTGTCGGTCGACGGTCGAAGGGATGAAAGGTCAGGTCAGAGTGTCGAACTCGCCGGTCTTGACGCCACCGATGAACGACTTCCACTCGGCGGGGGCGAAGAGCAGCTTGGGGCCACCGGGGTTCTTACTGTCGCGAACGGCGACCACCCCGGACAGATTGGAGGCCACCTCGACACACTGGCCGCCGCTGTCTCCGGAACGAGACGACTTCCGCCACACGGCGCCGCTCAGGTCCATCCCCGCCTCGCCTTCTCGATCATTTTGAGGGATACATGCTCAGGATAGGCCCAGAGTCGTATCGCCTCATAACGCTTCCAAATCGATGTCACGGAATCAAGATCTGTCATGATCTGTCCTTCCGCCGAAGATTCCGCATGAAGGGCACCTGGTTGTCCGTCTGGAAGTTCGGCGATCGTGAAAGCGCCCATCAGACCCGTGAGGCACTCCGGGCTGACAATCTGGATGGAAACGGTTGGCCTCTGAGTGATTTCCAGCAGGTGGCCGAGTTGTTCGTGCATCACCTCGATTCCACCGACCTTGCGGCGCAGAACACCTGCGTCGACGAGTACAAGGAGGAGAGGGGGATTTTCCCGGCTGAGAATCCACTGCCGGTGCATGCGAGCTCTAACTCGTTCTTCCACCTCATCGAGGGTGATCTGAGGAGCCTGAGCGAACAGGTGACGGGCGTAGGACTCCGTTTGGAGAAGACCGGGGATGAGGAGGGGGTCCCAGGAGCGCAGGACGAGGGCGGTCGGCTCGATCTCCTCGACCCAGCTCTGGAACCAGATCGGGCCACCGGGTTGGGCCAGGATGCGCTGACGGAGGCGAGTGAAGGCGCTGCCGTCAGCGGTCCCGAAGAGCTGGTCCAGCTTTTCCGCGTCGGACTTCGATGGTGTGCGGCTGGCGCTCTCCAGGCGGCTGACCTGAGTCTGGGTGCAGCCGAGCCGCCTGGCCACGGCGGACTGCGAGAGCTGGGCTGCCTCCCGCAGCCGACGCATCTCGGCGCCGAACCGCACGCGAGGAGATCCAGGATCGAGAGACGGCACCTCATCCATTGCATTTCCTCCCGAATTAGAAAAAACGGACTTGATGGTCGGCCGGTGATATCAAATCCAGTCCAGGTAAACCAACGGCTGTCATCATCCGCTCTAGCCTGGATTGCCGATCTAGTAGTCGGTTGACTACCGATAAGGCATTCTAGGCACAGGAATCCTCCTCATGAAAGTGCTGATAAGAAAGCGGTAAACCAATTTCCTGGCCGGAGGTGAATCGGGCCGGATATGAATGATATAGCCCTCTTTTGGCCTCCCGTCGCGAGCGTCGAAAAGCATTCGAAAGGCGAAACCATGACGACGATCGAGCCGCCGGCCGAGCGGATCACGGCTTCAACCCGCGAGGACATGCTCCTGCCCTGGCTGACGACAGCGGTCGGCGTGACCTGGCAACTTCCCTTGGCCAACGAACGAGTATGGAAAGGGTGTGGCGAACGCGTGCCGAGTGGGTAAAGATTGATACGTCCTGGCGTCCACTACCCCCGGAGGTCCCAAATGCGCTCCACCCGGTTACTTGCCGTCGGTCTGGTGCTGGTGATAGTGGCCTCAGGATGTGCTTCCGATCCTTCCCTGAAGGACGCGGTGGCGGAGCTACAGAAAGACACGCGGCGCCTGGAAACCGACGATGTCTTCAAGAATCCGCTGAACAAGCTTCGTATCCTACAGCGTCCAGACAAGGATATTCCTTGCGACAAGGACAAGTTCAAACGAGTGCTGCGGGCCACTGCTGATGATGAACGTAATGCCCGAGATGTGGACAGTCATCTGGACCAGGCCGAAGGAATAATGGCTGGCACCCTCGTCAATGAACTTGGTTATAAGCTGAAAAACCCCTTTAGTGAGGTGGATGCCGAGGAAGGAAGATTCATCCACGCGTCAAAAAAGGGTGTAGGAATCATAGCTGCGGTGTATGTGGCTCCGGAGTCTCCCACATGGCGGCTACATGCGGAAACTCTCTGTCTGCCTCGGTGAGAAAAGAATTAATCTATTCCCATATGCGTATTTGCTCTCGGGCGGTTTCGTTGACTTGAACTCTGGATGAGTTCTCAAGTTTGAGATCGAGATCCTTGTTGCTATCCATCCACCGCTCATAGGCGATTAGCTTCTTACTGAGTGCTTGTTCCCATTTCGTATCGCTGCCATTGGTCTCGTGTTTGGCTTCGACAACGAACTCGTCATAGGTCTTGAGGCTGCCGGTAGTTTTGCTTATTAGCTCTGCGGGGGGCTCACTTGCTGGATAGTCAGCGCTATGGAGAAGATGCGCCATATCGTATTTCAGGCGCAGAGCGAATTCTGCCCGAGCTCCGGTCGCCTGCTCTACCTGTGTTTCAATTCGGTCGGCTGCGCCATCGAGTAAGTTGCTGACACCGTGTGCCTTGAATAATTCCCACCCTGCCACGACACCCCTACTCGCGGGGGAAATTCCGTCGATCCCGAAGGAGACGGTGTTCTTGACGACATTAAGGACCATTTCGTTGATGGCGTCCTGCTCTCCGCGCACGTCCAGCGTCGCTTTGAATTCCAGACCGCCCAGGTCTCCCAACATGGTCGAAGCGAGTTCGAAGTCACCGTTGTTTGTCTGCGCGTCCGAACGAGCCGCTGCCATCAACGTGTCATGACGGAACTGGGCTGCCGTCGCGTCGAAGTCGTCAGTGAGCTGTTTGTCTCCGACAAAGGTCTTCAGGAAGCGAAAGGTGTCGCCCGGACTGAGGTAGAACGCCGGGGTCACGGGAGGAAGATGGATCCAGTTCTCTGGAACTCCCATGCCGGAGTCGCGGTAGACGGCTTTGTCGAAGCGGGCACCCGAGGCCAGTTCGTGGATGTAGGACTTCGCGATCACGCTCATGGAATCCCAGCCGACCTTGGGCAGGTCGCTGCCCAAGGAGCCCGCGACCTTTATCGCGTCCAGGGCGAAGGCGGCGGCCTCCGGGCTGTGCCGGCCGGCCTTTTCGGTCTTGGCCTCGGTGCCCGCCTCCATCGCCCGGCCGAAGGCGTCGGCCACCTCGTCCCCGGTGCCCGCCGTCTTGGCGCGGTCGAGGAACAGCTTCATCTTGTCGACCTGGCTGAGCTTGACGTCGGCCCCGCCCATCTTGGCGAAGGTGTCCCGTACCGCCGCGCCGTCTCCGTCGAGCACCTCCAGCCCCATGGCGACCAGGTCTTCGGGCAGGCCGTACTCCTTCGTCTCGGTGGGTCCGCCGGCCCGCCAGTCCTGCTTGGGCTTCTTCGCGAACTCGTCCAGAACCAGTGCGCGGGCCGCCGCGCTGCGGACGGAGGAGGGGGCGTTGGCGCCGCTGAGCAGTGCGAGCCGGTTCCACGCGGCGACCTTGCTTCCGGCCGGTTTGACCAGGTCGTCTCTGACCTTGGCGAAGGCCGGGACGAGGGTGGGGGCGTTCAAAGCCGCGCCGAGGGCCTTGCTGAAGACGGCCAGGTCCTTCTTGGCGGTCTTGCTGCCGGTGACCGCGATGAGATTGGGCAGCGCGTCGCGGACCTTGGGGGAGAGCAGGGCGAAGAAGGCGGCGGCGGCCTGGGGGTTGTCGGCGAGTTTGGCGACGTCGTCGATGTGCTCGTGGATGAGCTTGGCCTGCAGGTCGCTGTGGAAGTTCACCAGGATGTCCTCGCCGTACATCCTGGCCAGGCCCTGGGCGAGGTCGAAGTCCTTCAGCTCGTCGGGGAGCCGGACGAGCCCCTGCCCGCCCGCCGCCATCGAGGCCGCGCCCCCCGCCCCGCCCAGCTCGGGGGCGCCGTCGCCCAGGGCGTTGATCAGGTCGATCCGGCCGTGGAGCATGGAGACCTGCCTCCCGCCCCAGTCCGCGATGTCGGTGATCTCCCGGAGCGCGGGGGTGTCGACCCCGTGCTGGCGGAGCTTGCCCTCGAACTCCCGGCTGAAAGCGGTCAACCGGTCCGCGGCGCCGCGCAGGGAGGTGGCGAGCTGCCCCATCTGTTCGGGGTCGATGCCGCAGAACTCGGAGGTGGGTGCCATGGAACGTTCCCCTTCACGGTCACGTGCGTCCGGCCATCTCCCGGCGCATGGCGTTCGCCTCGGCCTCGGTCACCAGCGGAGGAGAGCGGCGCAGTTCCTCCTCGACCGCGTCCACCACGCGCTGGGCAAGCGTTCCCAGCCGTTGGTGCCGGTCTTCCAGCTCGGTGGTCCAGGTGGCGGCCGTCGGCCCCGTCCACACCTGTCCCGACCGCATCGCCGAGGAGGCGCGCTGGTATGCCTGCCGCACCTCATCGGCCCTGTATTCGGCTTCGGCGAGCAATTGCCTCAGCCTTTCGTGCCGGGGACTGGGCACCATCCGCTCGGCCACGCCACCCCCGTCCTTTTCATGACCCCGTGATGAAGGAGAAAGTCGCATACCAGAGTAGGTATTGATCGTCTAAGTCGGCAAGTCCCGTACCCGCTCGGCATCGCGCTTCCGCCGGTGAAGCGATGACCCCGCGAGCGGACGGAACTGGTATTTCGGTCATTCCCTCTCATGCCGGAGCGGCTACTCCACCCAACACCGTCGGAGTAACGCATGACGCTGTTCGAAAAGCACATAGACACGATAGAAATCGCCGTCAAGACCGCGTACCGGGTGTATTTCGTCGCTGGTTTCGTGCTGTTTCTCGCCGGTCACGTGACCATCCTCATGGCCATCGTGATCGGCATCATCTGGCTGTCCCGCGTCGCCCTGTACGAGATCCGGCGGACCCGGGCGCGCTGGGACCGCGAGAGCGCCGAGGAATCGGAACTACGCCGTGAGCAACGGCGCGAGCACCGCGAACGAGAGCTGCGCCTCCAGATCCGGCGCCTCCAGCAACCAGACCGCTGACCACACCCTGCTGCCTCGATCATCCATGCCGACAAGGCCCATCGCGTTCCCGCCACTGCGGCGGTGAGAGCGGACGGGACGGTCTCGCGGCCGAACAGCGGGTTCCGCTGCGAGGCCGCCGACACCTCGGCCACCTCTGTTACATCTATTTCGTTTGTTTCGGATAATGCGATGAGGAGAGGGAGGTGGACATGACCGGCATCCACGTCCAGCACTCGATCGAGCCAGGAGCGATAGACGTTCAGGTCGCGGTACGTGCCGTCAGACGGATCAAGGACCATCTCGTGCGGTGTCCCGGCAAGGAGGTCATCCCGGTCACCGGCGAACTCGGTGACGAAGACGCCCTGATCCTCCCGCGCGAGGCGGTGAGCCTGCTCGCCTGCATTTTGACCCAGGCCGCGGAGAGGCGTGGTGTCTCGGTCATTCCTTCCCGTGCCGAACTGACCACCCAGCAGGCGGCGGACATGCTGAACGTGTCCCGCCCCTACCTGATCGGATTGCTGGAGTCCGGGGCGATCCCCTACCGGATGGTGAAAAAGCACCGTCGCATCACCGCTGAAGATCTCATGGACTACAAGCGGCGCGATGATCTTAAGCGGCGGACCGCCGCCGACGATCTCGCCGTGCTCGGCCAAGAACTGGGGCTTTGACCGTGGCCTTCGTCGCGGTCTACGACGCCAACGTCCTCTACGGCAACACGCTTTGAGACCTGCTCATCCGCATCGCCCAGGCAGGCATGGTGCAGGCGAGATGGACGAACGAGATCCTGAACGAGACGCTCGCAAACCTCGCGGCCGACCGTCCCGACATCCCGGCGGACAGGCTGTCACGACTGCGCGATCTCATGAACGCCGCTGTGCGGGACTGTCTGGTCGAGGGATACGAGCCCCTGGTGGAAGGTCTGAAACTTCCCCATCCAGATGACCGGCACGTGCTCGCAGCCGCGATCAAGGTGGGTGCGCGGGTCATCGTCACATCCAACCTCAAGGACTTCCCTGCGGAGGAACTGGCCGTATGGAACCTGGAAGCCAAATCACCGGATGACTTCGTGCTCGACCAGATCGACGCATTCGGTGGCCGTCGGCTTCGCCAGCGGCCACCTCGCCCATCCGATCCCCCGCAATCGGAGCATCGTGACGAGTCGCAACAAATTAGACCAGTGGTCGTATTTCGAGGAGCGAGGCCTGGCGGAGAGGTTCGAGTGCTCGTGGGTCGAGGCGCCCGACTACCGCACGGTGGTCGCCGCGCTGCGGGCGGAGGAGGAGACACTCGCCTGCGACCTGGACCAGGCGCGGCGATGGTATCGCACCTACTCGGAAGAGGACCTCGTCTGGGTGGCCGAGCAGAGCCCCGGCTGGGTCAAGATATTCGCCGTGTCCGGACTATCCCCGTGGCGCGCCCTCGATTCGCTCCCGCAGCCGGGGGGGCGGGCCTACCATCTGTCCTACTACGCGGGCGAAATCACCGAACCGATCTATTTCAACGGGGACGAGTGGGAGGACACCATCCCCGCAGATCACTGGGACCTTCCCAGACAGGAGGGAGCAGATCTCGTCGGCTCCCCTGTCATCGCCCAGGAGATGAACTTCTACCTCGCCGCGATGGCGTACACGACCGGCCGGTTCATCGACGACACCTGGTTCACCACGCCGGGACTGCTCTGCCGCATCCCGAAAGGGACCTGGCCCCGGTGACTGACCAGTGGGGGTACCTGCTCGGCGCGGGACTGGGCCGCGGATTCACCGGCACCTGGGTCGAGTCGGGCGACGCCGAGGCGGTGGCCGCCCTGCTCGGCGCCGATCTCACCTCCCGCCAGGACTGCGACCTCGCGAGCGCCATGGCCCACTACCGGCCGATGGCCTTCACCGAACGCATCTGGACCGGCCCCCACGCCGACGGCTGGACCCACGCCCTCACCATCAGCGGCCCACCCCCGGTCACCACCGGCCTGACGGAAGCGGGCCTGCGTTTCCTTCAGATCCGCACCTTGGACGCCCTTGTCTACGACCTCCTCTACGGCGATGGCGTCACGACCGCCTGGGCGACTCAACGCTGGTACGGCGAGGTCATCGCCGACCCCGGCTCCATGGTCGAACCGTACCTCCGGGAAGCCGGGCCGCCCACGAACATCCCGGAGGCCGTGCACTCCGGATCCTGGGTCACCGAACCCGAGGACCACGGACGGGTCTGCCTGGAGACCTATCTTTTCCTCGCCGGGCGCATGAGCGGCCGCTTCATCGACAGCGAATGGCTGGCCGAGAAGAGGGCCCTTTACACGATCCCGTTGTCAACGGTGATGTAGCGGAGCACGTCGCCTCGGAAGTGCTCCGCCCGTCGATCACGTTCTGAGCCTGGGCGGGCAGGGCGAAGGCCGGCGGCTCGGTTTCCGTGCTGCACGCGAAGGTCGTCGCCGCGGACGAGAATGTGCGGCAGGGTGACGGTCCGCTGCGTCCTGTCGGGGGCTACGAGGCCGGATCCCGGGTGTGGGAAGGACCGGCCCGGGTTGTTAGGTTGAGGCTTGCCCGAAATGCCGTTAAAGGGATGCGTCAATGTCGGCAAGGTCCGCACTTCCCCCTTCTCTCGTGCGCCTGCTGGCGCGGCCCGCACCGCCCGGAACCCTCTCCGACCTCAAGCACGTCGTCTTCGTCATGCAGGAGAACCGGTCGTTCGACCACTACTTCGGCCGGATGCGCGGGGTGCGCGGCTACGGGGACCGCAACGCGGTGTCCACCCGTGCCCTCCGTCCGGTCTTCGAACAGGACGGGATCCTGCCCTTTTCGGTACGGGAGGCCGCCGGGCGCGCGGGAGCCGACCCGATGCTGCTCGACACCCACGACCACAGCTGGCTCGGCACCCAGAACGCCTGGGCGATGGGCTGGAACGACGCCTGGGTGCCCAACAAGGGCCCGTCCACCATGGCGTACTACGACCGCGAGGACCTCCCGTTCCACTACGGGCTGGCGGACGCGTTCACGATCTGCGACGCGTACCACTGCTCGGTGCTGAGCTCCACGACGCCGAACCGCAACTACCACGTCTCCGGCCACACGGGTCACGAGCCCGGTACCGAACAGCGGGCCGTCGACAACGGTGCCTGCGAGGAGGACGGACACCCCGGCTACTCCTGGACCACGGTGCCCGAGCTGCTGACCCGGGCCGGGCACTCCTGGCAGATCTACCAGGAGTGGGACAACTACCAGTGCAACAACCTGGAGTTCTTCACCGCGTTCAAGGCGGTCATGGCGAAACTGGGGCAGAGCAGCATGCACTCCTTCTACGAGAAGGTGCGCGCGTCCGAGGACCCCGCGCCGATGCTCGCCGAGCTGGAGGAGAGGGTGGCTCGCCTCGACCCGGCCGACCGGCTGCTCTACGACCGGGCGCTGCGCCGCACCCGGACGGGCGGGCTGGGGGACTGGTTCGCCGCCGACGTGGCGGCCGGACGCCTCCCCGCGGTCTCGTACGTCGTGACCTCGCTCGCCGACTCCGAGCACCCCGAGGGATCCTCGGCGATGGAGAGCGGGAAGGTCGTCTACCGGATCCTCGACGCGCTGGGCTCGAGTCCGGAGGTGTGGGCGAGTACCGCGGTCTTCGTCACCTACGACGAGAACGACGGCTTCTTCGACCACGTCCCCCCGCCCGTCCCGCCGGACGGAACCCCGGGGGAGTTCGTCGGCGGGCGGCCCATCGGGCTGGGCATGCGCGTTCCGATGATCGTCGTGTCGCCGTGGAGCGTGGGGGGCCACGTCTGTTCCCAGACGTTCGACCACAGCTCGACGGTCCGGTTCCTGGAGACCTGGCTCGGCATCAGGGCCCCCGACATCAGCGACTGGCGGCGGACCGTCGCCGGGGATCTCACCTCCGCCTTCGACTTCGCCCGCCCGGAGGCGTGGCCCACGCCGGAAACACCAGAAAAACCGGAAACCTCGGGAGCGCTGGAAGTGCCGAAAACGCCGGCGGTACCGGCAGCCGCCCAGGGAGTCCCGACCGGCCGCTGGTACCCCGACGCCCCCGCCGAGCAGCGGATGCCCGGCGGGGAACCGGGCGTCAGGCCCGCCCGCGCGCTGCCGTACCGGCCCGACGCCTCGGCGCGGACCAGCGGTCGCGCCGTCGAGATCGCGATGAGCAACACCGGTACGGAGAGCGCGCACCTGGCGCTGTACGGCTACATGGGGGAGCTCGTCCGGCCGCTGCACTTCGACGTGCTCGGCCACGCCCGCGAGGTGGTCTACTTCCCGTGTCCCACGTACGCCCTCGTCCTCACCGGGCCGAACGGCTTCCGCAGGGAGTTCCGGGGCGGGACGGACGACCCGGTGGAGACGTCCAGCGTGATCGACGCGGCCACGCGGACGATCGAGATCGTCGTCGTCAACACCGGTGACGAACCGGCCGACGTGACGATCTCCCCCCTGGCCTACGGCGGGGCGGCGCGGACGCTGCGGCTCGCGGCCGGGGAGACCGCGCGGGTGCCGTGGCGGGCCGCGACCGGATGGTACGACCTGTGGATCACCGTCGCAGGGGACACCGGCTTCGCCCGCCGCCTGATGGGACACATCGAGAACGGCGAGCCGGGCGTCACGGGCTGACGGCCGCCGGTGGCGACAGGGGATAAATGTCGGTGCGCTCTGGTAGACCGTGGGCCATGGGTGTGAGCGTGGATGAATTCCTGGACATGGTGAAGCAACTGCCCGAGACCAAGCAGGGCGACGGCGGCGAGTGGGTCTCGCTGAAGGTGCGGGGCAAGGGCTTCGGCTACCTGTGGGAGAAGACGGAGACCGTGGGGCTCAAGTCGACGATCGACGAGCAGCTCGCGCTGGTGGCGGAGCGGCCGGAGGTGTTCGAGATCCAGTTCACCGCGGGCCGGTTCGGCTGGGTCGTGGTGCACCTCGCGAAGATCGACGCGGATGAGCTGTTCGAGCTGGTCACCGAGGCGTGGTGCCTGACGGCTCCCAAACAGCTCGTCGACGCTCACGAAGCCGCCGCGCCCGTGCACACGTACGAGCGCTGACCCCGTACACGCACGAGGGGCGCGGGGCATTCCACGGCCTGGACGTACGAGCCGGGGATTCCGCGATGATCGGTTTCGTTTCGCGTTGGGCGCACGCGGGCGAGCTCGCCGGGCACGGGGCGACGAGCGGCCCGCCCCCGAACGCTCGGTGGGTCGGGCCGCCCGTCGCGGGACGGTCTTTCATGAGCCTGGCCGAGCCTGCCTCACGAGGAGGTGAGCGTGCGGTTCGCGGTCACGGCGGCCTTTCTGCCTCCTGGCCGCCGGTGACCGCGTCAGCCGCCCGCCGGCCGCCTGTCAGTTGTCGATCCCGCGGCCGGTGCCCCGGCCGCTGTCGCTGATGCCGCCGCCGATACCGGCGCCCCTGCCGGTGCCGACGCGCTCGCGCCTACGCTCGCTCATGCCCTCGCGCCGACGTTCGCCCCTGTACTCGCTCATGCCCTCGCGCCGACGTTCGCCCCTGTACTCGCTCATGCCCTCGCGGCGACGTTCGCCCCTGTACTCGCGCCGGTCCTCACGTCCGCGCTCGCGCCGGTAGTCCCGCCCGCTCTCGCGCCGGTACTCGCGCCGGGCGCGACACCTGTCGGGGTTCTTGTGCTCGCGGCAGGGCTTCAGGACGGAGGTGGCGCTGGCCGGGGTGGTCACGGCCACGGTGCCCGCGGTGGCGGACGAGGCCGGCATCGCCATGGGGACGATGAGAGCGGAGGCCATCATGGCTCCGGCTGCGAGGGCGTTCCTGATCATGGTCATGGCAGATCACTCCACGTCGAATCGGTGTCGAATCGGTCGAGCCCTGGGCGATGCCCGGGCTGGCGGAGCGCCGTGCCGCGTCAAGGAGGACGCCGACACGATGCGTAACCTACTCTCACGGTAAGTGGGGGAGCCGCGGGAGTCTGCTAGCGGAACCCCAAGCCTTGGGGCGGTCGGATTACCCGGAGGTAGCAGAAAGGCACAGAAAGGGAGCAATCGGTAACGCTCGGCTACCGGCTCCCGCCGAAGGGTCGTGCCCCGAAAGGATGTCATCCGCGGCGGAACCGCCAGAGTTCAGTAGATCGTCCCCGTCCGAACACCTGTTTTCGCGGGAAGAATCCCACCGATCCGGAGCCGCCACGGTGTCCGGGCGCCGGTTTCCCGGCTTCGCGCGTCCGTCGCCCCGCCGGTTTTTCCGGCTTCGCGGGTTCGTCATCGTGCTGGTTTCCCTTGCCTTGCCCGTTCGCCGCCCTGCCGGCTTTCCCGCCTCACTCGTTTGCCGCCGTGCCGGTTTCTTCGCCTCGGCCGTACGGTGCCGTGCAGGTCTCTCCGCCGCCCGCTTTCCGCCGTGCCGGTCTCTTCGCCTGGCCGTACGGCCTCCGGCGGCCGCGCCCGTCAGCGCGGAACACCCGGCCCGAAGGAGGTGCGCAGGACGGACGAGGCCACGACCCGGCCCGCGACGACGACGTGCCGGGGCGGCGCGTGCCGGGTCAGGGCCTCGCGGACGGTCCGCCCCTCCAGGATCACCAGATCGGCGGGGGCACCGGGCTCCAGGCGGTGGGCGGGCAGGCCGATGACCCGCGCGGCGTCGACGGTCACCATGTCGTACAACCGTTCCAGGGCGGCGTCGGTGCGGGCGTCGAGCAGGTGTGCCGCAAGGAAGGCCACCTCCAGGAGGTTGTGCCGCCCGAACGGGTAGTAGGCGTCCTCGATGTCGTCCTGGCCGAGCGCGACCGGGACACCGGCGCCGGCCAGCCGGAAGACCGGCAGGTGGAGCGGCCCGGTGTGCGGATCGCTGACGAAACCGAGTCCCGCGGCGCGGCACAGCCCGGCCAGGCGGCGCAGGTACGGCTCGGGGTAGAGCGCCATCGCCCTGGCGTGCTGGGCGCTGCCGCGTCCGATCATGTTCCGCGCCAGCAGTTCCCGCGCCAGCATCTCGGCCGTGCGCAGCCCCGGGTCTCCCGCGTCGTCGACCAGCATGGCGACGCGCAGGCCGTGCCGCCGGGCGAGGTCGACCATACGCCTCACGTGCTCGGCGGCGTCGGCGTCGGTCCACTCGATCCAGGGGATGCCGCCCACCACGTCCGCGCCGCGCCGTACGGCCTCGGCGACGAGTTCCCCGGTTCCGGGTTCGCGGAGCAGGCCGTCCTGCGGGAACGCCACCACCCGCACGTCGACCACGCCGCGGAACTCCTCGCGCAGCGCCAGCAGCGCCTCCAGTCCGGTGAGTCCCGCCCGCGGGTCGATGTCGGCGAAGGCCTGTACCGCCCGGACGCCGTGCCGTACGGATTCCAGGAGCACCGGACGGGCGCGTTCGAGGACGGATCGCGCGGTCTGGCCGGCCTTGACGGCGGCGGCCGTCTCGATGGCGCCCATCGCGGCTCCCATCGCACCCCCGGTGTACTCCGAGAGCGCGGCGGGCCCGGCCCTGTCGAGGGTGTGGACCTTGCACAGGTGCAGGTGGGCGTCCACGAACGGCTCGGTGACCAGGGCGCCGTCGGCGTCGAGGGTCACTCCGGTCGCCGGGCCGAGATCGGGGTCGTCCTCGGCGACGAGGCTGATGAGCCCGCCCGTGGCGGCCAGCGACCACCTGCCGGGACGGCCGCGCAGGGTGGCGTTCCTGATGAGGAGGTCCGGAGTGTCCATGACAGCACGGTAGAAGCACGCCGCGAGGATCGTGATGGCCAGACCTGCCAAGCCGCCGTCCGGCGAGCGGCCGTCCATGTGAAAGTCTCCGGGTTCATTGACAGTTGGAAAGCGCTTTCCTATGGTGTTGCTTGTCCGCTGACACGGACGTGTTCACTCATGTGAGCGGTGCGCACTCGCTGGGGGGATCCGGAACGCAGGCCGCACGGGCCTGCCGGACCAGCAAGGAGTTCGGCTGTGAAGAGCAGATTCGTCAGGAGGGTCGCGGCCGTCGTCATCGTCGGCGCGGTCGCCGCGTCCGGATGGGCGTTCGGCACCTCCGCCGCCGCGGCCGATCCGGCACCCGGCGCCTACACCCTCGTCAACGCGGGCAGCGGCCTGTGCCTGACCGTCCCCGGCGCCAGTGGCTCCGACGGCGTGCAGCTCACGCAGTCCGGCTGCGGCGCCACCGGCCAGACCTGGAACCTGACCGCCGCCGGCGGCGGGTTCCAGGTCAGGGCCGCGCACAGCGGCCTGTGCGCGGGCGTCAAGGACGCGAGCACCTCCGCGGGCAAGGCCGTCCAGCAGGAGAACTGCACCGG